>NZ_JACGVZ010000098.1:0-668 GCF_014077465.1 Colwellia sp. BRX10-4 | reverse complement strand
GTAGTATCTTCTGCAACAGAGACAGTTTCATTATCATCGCTCAGATCAGAAACTGGTGTCACTGAAATCGTTAAGGTAGAAGTCTGTGTATCACCTGCACCGTCAGTAACGCTATAAGTAATAACGGGCACAGCACCGTTGAAATTATCATTAGGTGTGAAGGTATAACTACCATCTGCATTTAAAGTGAGTTCACCCTCAGCAAGAGTAACCGTGTCACCTGCATTATAAGTATTACCATCAACAGTAAAACTGGTGACAGTTAATGGTCCATCTGCACTTTCTGCGTTATCGAGGACATTGCCCGTGGCGGTTGTGTCTTCTGCAACAGAAAAAGTTTCACTATCATCACTTAGATCAGACACTGGTGTCACTGAAATTGTTAGTGTAGAGTTCTGTGTATCACCAGCACCATCAGTAACGCTATAAGTAATAACAGGAACAGCACCGTTGAAATTATCATTAGGTGTGAAGGTATAACTACCATCGGTATTTAAAGTTAACTCACCTTCCGTAAGAGTAACGGTATCACCTGCATTATAGGTATTCCCACCAACCGTAAAGCTTGTAACAGTTAGTGGACCGTCTGCAGTTTCTGCGTTATCAAGCACATTACCTGTAGCAATTGTATCTTCAGCTATCGTAACCGTTTCACTATCATCACTTAA
>NZ_JACGVZ010000176.1:0-210 GCF_014077465.1 Colwellia sp. BRX10-4 | reverse complement strand
TTCACTATCATCACTTAGATCAGACACTGGTGTCACTGAAATTGTTAGTGTAGAGCTCTGTGTATCACCTGCACCGTCAGTAACAATGTAAGTAATTACAGGCACAGCACCGTTGAAATTATCATTTGGTGTGAAGGTATAGCTACCGTCTGCATTTAAGATGAGTTCACCTTCAGCAAGGGTAACCGTATCACCTGCATTGTACGTATT
>NZ_JACGVZ010000156.1:0-245 GCF_014077465.1 Colwellia sp. BRX10-4 | reverse complement strand
TTAAGTGATGATAGTGAAACGGTTACGATAGCTGAAGATACAATTGCTACAGGTAATGTGCTTGATAACGCAGAAACTGCAGACGGTCCACTAACTGTTACAAGCTTTACGGTTGGTGGGAATACGTACAATGCAGGTGATACGGTTACCCTTGCTGAAGGTGAACTCATCTTAAATGCAGACGGTAGCTATACCTTCACACCAAATGATAATTTCAACGGTGCTGTGCCTGTAATTACTTACAT
>NZ_JACGVZ010000073.1:0-1781 GCF_014077465.1 Colwellia sp. BRX10-4 | reverse complement strand
TTCTTCTAATTTGTTATCATGTAATTTGTGTAGACACTCGTGAAACCGAAGTTTCCATTAAACTGTTTTTACTTCAAGATAAGGAGGTGATCCAACCCCAGGTTCCCCTAGGGTTACCTTGTTACGACTTCACCCCAGTCATGAAACACAAAGTGGTGACCGTCCTCCCGAAGGTTAAACTAGCCACTTCTTTTGCATCCCACTCCCATGGTGTGACGGGCGGTGTGTACAAGGCCCGGGAACGTATTCACCGTAGCATTCTGATCTACGATTACTAGCGATTCCGACTTCATGGAGTCGAGTTGCAGACTCCAATCCGGACTACGACAAGCTTTGTGGGATTCGCTCCACCTCGCGGTATTGCTGCCCTCTGTACTTGCCATTGTAGCACGTGTGTAGCCCATCCCGTAAGGGCCATGATGACTTGACGTCGTCCCCACCTTCCTCCGGTTTATCACCGGCAGTCTCCTTAGAGTTCCCGCCATAACGCGCTGGCAAATAAGGATAGGGGTTGCGCTCGTTGCGGGACTTAACCCAACATTTCACAACACGAGCTGACGACAGCCATGCAGCACCTGTCTCACAGTTCCCGAAGGCACAAGTCTATCTCTAGTCTCTTCTGTGGATGTCAAGGGATGGTAAGGTTCTTCGCGTTGCATCGAATTAAACCACATGCTCCACCGCTTGTGCGGGCCCCCGTCAATTCATTTGAGTTTTAACCTTGCGGCCGTACTCCCCAGGCGGTCAACTTAATGCGTTAGCTCCGCTACCCACGGATCAAGTCCACAGACAGCTAGTTGACATCGTTTACGGCGTGGACTACCAGGGTATCTAATCCTGTTTGCTCCCCACGCTTTCGTGCCTCAGCGTCAGTATCTGTCCAGGTGGCCGCCTTCGCCACTGATGTTCCTTCCAATCTCTACGCATTTCACCGCTACACTGGAAATTCCACCACCCTCTACAGTACTCTAGTTTGCCAGTTCAAAATGCAGTTCCAAGGTTGAGCCCTGGGCTTTCACATCTTGCTTAACAAACCGCCTACGCACGCTTTACGCCCAGTAATTCCGATTAACGCTCGCACCCTCCGTATTACCGCGGCTGCTGGCACGGAGTTAGCCGGTGCTTCTTCTGTTGCTAACGTCACAGTGAGCAGCTATTAACTACCCACCTTTCCTCACAACTGAAAGTGCTTTACAACCCGAAGGCCTTCTTCACACACGCGGCATGGCTGCATCAGGCTTTCGCCCATTGTGCAATATTCCCCACTGCTGCCTCCCGTAGGAGTCTGGGCCGTGTCTCAGTCCCAGTGTGGCTGATCATCCTCTCAAACCAGCTAGAGATCGTCGCCTTGGTGAGCCATTACCTCACCAACTAGCTAATCTCACTTGGGCTAATCAAATGGCAAGAGGTTCCGAAGAATCCCCCTCTTTGGTCCGTAGACGTTATGCGGTATTAGCAGTCGTTTCCAACTGTTGTCCCCCACCATATGGCATATTCCCAAGCATTACTCACCCGTCCGCCGCTCGTCAGCAAAGTAGCAAGCTACTCTCTGTTACCGCTCGACTTGCATGTGTTAAGCCTGCCGCCAGCGTTCAATCTGAGCCATGATCAAACTCTTCAATTAAAAAATCGTTTGTGATGCTTAGCCGAAACCAAGACATCTGCTCAATGAATTCTGTCGTGTTACCAACCGAAGTCGATAACTACATAAAACGTACTAATTAAATTAATAATTAATACTTAATCTGTGTGACATCATTATTAAACTGTTTTACGTCTTT
>NZ_JACGVZ010000106.1:0-475 GCF_014077465.1 Colwellia sp. BRX10-4 | reverse complement strand
GTGGCACCTGTCTTCAGTCTATGTTAGCGGTTCAATAGCCGTTAGGCTATTGCCGTCCTAACGCCGTCGGTGGTTGTGCCACACCCGATGCTTGATCCCATGCGCTAACTCAAAACTTTTCTTCATGCAGGCATTCTTGCTATCCGTAACTTAGGATTAACTTGTGTTAGAACAACTTCACGGGAAATGGCCCAAATATAGGCGATCATTTATCTGGCGATAGCCGTAACCACTACATTACGATGTTTACCTTTATGCATGAGTCGTTAATAACGGCGGCACAATCTCAGTTGAGCTTGCCAAGCCATATCAATAATTTCTTTGCTTAATCTTTCTTGTCTTAATTGCATTTCTTTTCAAATGTTGGTGTTGTGTTTATACGAGTGTGCACCTTCGACCAGTAGTCTTGCACGGCTATTACCACACTTAGTAATAGCCCCTAAATGGCGTTTATCGCCGCTTGAATGTTCACTAG
>NZ_JACGVZ010000110.1:0-404 GCF_014077465.1 Colwellia sp. BRX10-4 | reverse complement strand
TTCTTTTCAAATGTTGGTGTTGTGTTTATACGAGTGTGCACCTTCGACCAGTAGTCTTGCACGGCTATTACCACACTTAGTAATAGCCCCTAAATGGCGTTTATCGCCGCTTGAATGTTCACTAGTTACAAGACCTAGGTAACTCATTAATTTTCTAGGGTGGTCGAATCGCGATAAGTCACCTAGTTCGACAATCACGCCTGTAGCGACTAATAACCTCACACCACGGAGCGCCTTTATCGCTTTAAATACCGGATAAAATTGCCAACGCTTCACTTGATGGGTTAATTCATTATCCAGCCTTTTTAAACGTTTTAACCTTTCGGTAATGGTTGAAACGGCTTCTTGCAAAACAATTTGCTGACAAGGATGAGGTAGCACTAATTCAGCGAGCCAACGCAAAT
>NZ_JACGVZ010000067.1:0-2232 GCF_014077465.1 Colwellia sp. BRX10-4 | reverse complement strand
TATTATTAGCTGGAGTTTAGATAAAAATAGAACGATGGACGTCACGAAACGCACATTAGAAAATGCGGTTAAGAAACGAAAACCGTCCGGTGATTTGATGCTCCATACAGATAGAGGCGTAGAATATCGTGGACAGGTTTATCAAAAAGTATTGAAACGACATGGAATAATTCATAGCTTGAGCCGAGCGGGAAAATGTACTGATAATGCGCATATGGAGTCATTTTTCCATTCAATGAAGACAGAAGTTATTCGTGGTAATGTATTTTAAAGTGATAAAGAACTGCGCGGAACACTTGGCAGTTACATTAACAAATACTACAATGTTTCGAGGATGCATTCAGGGATAAGTTATTGTTCGCCAATAGAATATGAAGCCCTGGCAGCGTGAAAAAAAATGTGTCCGTTTTATCGGGGGAAGATCACAAAAAACAGTTGGCTGTTTTCACTTCGTTCAATATTATAGCCAACAATTTTTTGCTACTTAATGTGGCGTTATGTTTTCCTCTGACTTGGCGATTAAATAATACCAATGATAACTCTTAAAAATTTTAATTCAGGTGATACAGAGCTACTTTTGCTATTTTGAATGACCAAGAAGTAGTTAAGTACCTATCATCTAAAATCCCAACACCTTACACCTCGGAAGATGCTAATTGGTGGATTTCCACTGGAAGTAAAATGGGTATAGTTAAAGCTATAGATTTTAATGGCTCTTTAGTTGGATGCATTGGTGCTGAAAAGGGGAAGTTTGAATATCAGCGGTCTGCTGAAATTGGATACTGGATTGCAAAAGACCATTGGAGTAATGGCATTGCCACGCAAGCTGTAAATGAAATAATATCGTTAGTATTCAATACTACAGATACTGTTAGGTTGTTTGCATCTATCTTTTCTCAAAATACGGTTTCTATGCGTGTTCTAGGCAAATGTGGTTTCGAACTAGAAGTAGTTCATAATAAAGCTATATATAAAGACGATATATTTTATAATAATCATGTATTTAGTTTACTGAAAACATAATGGTCTCTATTACTGCCTAATGCCACTTCACTTACGATATTTAGCGACTGTAGAGGGATTAATGGTGAATAAACTGATATGATTATATTTGGCTAGTGCATAAATAAGAGGTCCTTTTTTAAGTTCACAGGCCACAGCGATTTGTTGATTTGGGTAACGATTTTTAAGGCTCATTGCCCATTCATATAGCGCTTCGGGTTTACACTTAATAATGGAATAGTGGTATTTATCGGTGTGGTTAGGGTGTTCACAGATATCATGTTTTTTATCTGCCCAATCAATGCCGATTAAGGCAGCGAAATTATCAATGTTGTATGCTTTCATTTTGCAGATCCTGCGCGTAAAGTTACAAGTGGAGTGTGCTTAAATCTCATTTCTCGCAGGTCTTATAGATAGTCCTCGTAGGCAATCCCTGAGTATGCGTTTTGAAATGAGTTGCTCTGTTGGTTCGAACGTTTTGTTAGAAACATTGAATGTTTGCCGTTCAATATTCGTAACCAACAGGAGCATGTTCCACTTATCAACTATAAGGCGTTCAAACAGACAAAAAACAGTTGGCTGTTTCACTCCGTTCACAATTTTAGCCAACAATTTTTTGCCGCTTAACGTGGCGTTATGTGTTTTAAAGGATTTTTTATGCAATCTAAAGTTTTAACAATAATCATTCTAAGTTTAATGTTTGGGTGTCAATCTACTCCACAAAATGCTGAATCAGGGCAAGGTCTATTGATTGGAGAAGATTCATCAGCTGTAAAAGTTATGATTCGCCAAATTGATAAAGGCGATATTTTATGGGAAGGTAATTATAAATTAGGTACTACAGCATCTATCGAAGTTGGTAACCATACCGTATCAATAATGTGTGAGTTTTCTTATTCATGGGGCAAGAAGTTATCCCCAGGCACCCTGAATATTGATATAAAACCCGACACTGTTTATAACGTCTCTGGCAAGCTTTCACCAAGTGGTGATAACTGTTTGGTGGTAGCAAACATATAACAAGACGTTCAAGCGGGACTCGTAACAGTTGGCTCGGTTTCGCTTCGCTACACATTTTAGCCAACCATTTCTCGCCCCTTAATGTGGCGTTATATGTCGCCACTGTTCAAGTAATTATGTTTTGCAACTTGGGCATATAAATTAATAGTTTGTGCTTGTTTCCGTTCTTTTTTGTGGTAACTTTAGTGGCATGAGATCAGTTTGTATTTT
>NZ_JACGVZ010000029.1:0-44194 GCF_014077465.1 Colwellia sp. BRX10-4 | reverse complement strand
CTAACCATGCGTTAATAGGTTTTATTATGTTTTATAAATATCTACGTAGATTTTCTCCGAAGAGCAACTACTATTACATGATGAAATCTCGTAGGTTTAATTAATGGAAATAATATTAAAAACTTTCATCGCAAGGCAAGCGATTTTAGATATAAATCTTAAACCATTGGTTATGAATTACTCTTTAGAGACAGTTTAGATAATGTATTTAACGAGGATTTCCCAGAAAAAGCAACCTCAAAAGTTATACTTCAAAACCATATATTTGGTGATTTAGCCGATGTTTGTCTTGGTAATTTGGCCTTTATTAATTTTGATGAGTCCACCTTATTACAAAATTCGCCTTTGCTCTTTAACCCAAAAGATATAGTGGTTGAAATTATAGAAACAGTAAACGTCTCTGATGAACTTGTTTTTAATGTTGCTCAACTTCATAAAAAGGGTTATGTCATTGCGTTGGATGATTATGATTTCGAAAGTAAATGGGAAGTGTTTTTTCCATATATCTCTATTATTAAAGTTGACATTGAACAGGTTACTTTCACTCAAATAGAAGGGCTGAAAAAACGCCTACTATCAACTAATAGTCATATAAAAATAATTGCTGAACGTATTGAAACGAATCAGCAGTACCAACAATTTAAAGCGCTAGCCATAGACTATTATCAAGGCTACTTTTTCACAAACCCGAAATAAAGTTGGGCACGTCTATATCCCCTCTAAAAGTTAATTTAACTTTTCTTAGAAGCCTACAAACTACACCTAGACTTCAATCAACTGACTGAAATTATTAGCCGTGATGTAACGTTAGTAAGCGGTATACTAAAGTTGGTAAACAGTGCTGCAGAGTGTGGAAATATTGAAATTACCTCGATTAAGCAAGCTATTACCTTTTTGGGAACAGATAAAATAAAGCAGTATGTTGCCATTATATCAATGTCAGCATTATCATCTAAAAGTTCGCCAGAACTTTTTATCGAGTCTTTAGTACGCGCTAAAATGATGGAACTCATCACGAAATAAAAATCATTTAATCACCTTAAAGAAAAAGCTTTTTTAACCGGAATATTGAGTAATTTAGATGCCATATTAAATTTACCCATGGCAGATATTGTAAAAAGTTTTGTTTTTTCATCTGACATCAAATTGGCGTTGTCTGAGCAACAAGGTGAGTTGTCAGAACTATTAACATTGGCTAAGCATTATGAAGTATCAACAGGTAAGCGTATTACTCGTTCTATTGACAGTCATAAAATTTTTGAAGCTAGCCTATTAAATTGTTATTACGACGCATTAAAGTGGGGGGTGAACATCTTTTAAGGCGGTAACCCTTTGACACCTTATATTACTAGCAACTTTAACCTTAAATATTATGAGTCAAGATTACAGTGACTAAACTTACGAATAAAACTAACAGCTAATTTTGGGTATGTCTTGCCAGTTACTTGTGTACTGTGGACTTAAAAAGTGCCGTTTCATTTGCCAGGAGTCTGATTTTCCCTCTGCGCCCAAGGTCAGTGTCCCTTTACCGTAACGACTATTAATACTATCAAGACAATTCATGAGTATTGGGTTTGAATGATCAGATAAAAATAAATCAGCTTGTTGATGTTGTCTGCTTTCCAAGGCGATTGCACCGACACCACAACGATAAAAATGCACACCGGGTATAAATATTTCAGCGAGTATTAAACTGACCGCTGTAGCAATATCACAACTATTATCTGTTGCTAAGGGAAAAGTATAAACCATTGTTTGTTTGTAATAATTTTTATCATGGGGTGAGCTTGAAGCGAACACGAGCAGTTTTTTTATAAGTGAAGACTGACGTCTTACTTTTTTAGCGACTATCGTACTATGGGTGGTTAAGGCTGCTTGTAATGTATGTATATCGACAATACGTTGACCAAAACTACGTGTAGAGAATATTTCCCGTTTAGGTGCTTTTACATCATCCCAGCTTAAACAGCTAATCCCCTTTAATTCGTTAACCGTACGCTCAGTGACAACACTAAATTGCTTGCGCATAATCTTAGGGCATTGCATTGATAACTGATAAGCCGTGCTAATATTTTGCTGTTTTAGTCGATGAGATATTTTATTACCAATACCCCAAACCTCATTTACTGCCATTTTTTCTAATATTTCTTTCGCACTTTGCGCGTTATCAATAATGGCAACACCCTGGTAACCGTCAAGTTTTTTAGCTGCATGATTTGCTGCTTTAGCTAAGGTTGATGTTGTACCAAAGCCAACACCCACCGGTAGCCGGGTTTCTTTCCAAATAGCACGTCTTATTTCATGGCCGTATTGGTGCCAATCTTTAATAACGCCACTATAGTTTTTAAAATGTAAAAATGACTCATCAATTGAGTAAATATATTGGTCATCACAATATCTCGCAATAACATTCATCATTCTTTCACTTAAGTCAGCATATAACTCGTAGTTGGAAGAGCGTACCACTACACCATGCTTATGTAGTAAGTCTTTTATCTGAAAATAGGGAGTGAATTTTGGAATACCCAGCCGTCGAGCAATAGGACAAACAGCACAAATGCAGCCATCGTTATTCGTTAAAACAACAACGGGCTTGTTTCTTATGCTCGGGTCGAAGACTTTTTCTGCGCTGGCATAAAAAGATACAGCATCAACTAATGCATACATGCGGTTAATTCAGGAGCTTGATGATGGAGTCGAATAGAGCGAGTAACAATACCTTCTAATTGAAAGTCGTCTCCGGGCTTGATGCTAACTGGCGCAAAATCTTTAGACGCTGATAACAGCCGAGCTTGCTTTTTATCAATCAACTTACAGACAAAGCAACCATTGTAATTTGCCACAATGACATCACCATTTCTGGCGGTGAGTGAACGATCAACAATAAGTAAATCACCATCAAAAATGCCCACACCCTGCATGGACTCGCCAGATGCTTGGCCAATAAATGTGGCATTAGGATGCCTAATAAGGAGTTTATCTAGTGATAACCCCAGTTCTTTATATTCGGCTGCGGGTGATTCAAACCCTGAAATACCTGCTTCAATGTAAATAGGAATAACTTTCATTACTTAAATCTCAACTGTGTTTTTATACAGTATAGTTTCTAAGTTGATTCTTGAACAGAATAATTTAACATTGCTTACGAGTAATGATTACTTTCATTTTGAAATAGAGCCGTTAAAATCAGCGCTGCATAAATTTATAGGGTTAACTTAGATGCATGAAAATGCCAATTCGTTAGTGGTACTTGATTTTGAAACCACAGGATTATCACCCAATCAAGGTGATAGAGCGATAGAGATAGGTGCGGTTAGAATTGTAGACGGTAAAGTTACCGATAAATTTCAATCATTAATGAATCCTGGTTTTAGGATCAGTGGTTTTATTGAGCAATACACCGGAATATCTAATCAAATGCTTGCTAATGTCGGCTCTTGTGGTGAAGTGATGGCACAATTTACCGATTTTCTGGGTGACGATAATTTACTTGCCCATAATGCGTCTTTTGATCAAAAATTCCTGAACGCTGAGCTTAATAACATTAATCGAAAATATTTTGGGCAATTTATTTGTTCATTACTTGTCTCGCGCAGAATAAATATAGATGCGCCTAATCATAAATTAGGTACGCTGATTCGTTATAAAAATATTCCATCAGATGGGGCTTTTCATCGGGCGTTATTTGATGCTGAGATGACGGCAAAATTGTGGTTGTTGATGCTTGATGATATCGAAGAAAAAATTAACCACGAGTTTGTACCTTTTGCATTAATACAGAAGTTATCAAAGACAGCAAAAAATGACGTAAGTAAGCTGTTAACTAAATGGTAATTTATCTTGTTGGTTTTTAATTTTTTATCTCAGGTATACTCTTCGTTCAACGTTTATTAGAGTTAATATTATCGACTATCCAGATAAAAAAGCCCCAGAAGAAATAGATCCCACACTGCCTTCTGTAGCGGTATCAAATTTACAGCTTAAAATAGCGACCTTTAATTTGTTTAATTATCTTGAGCCGCCCAATGCTTTCTATGAATTTGAACGAATTTATAGTGCTGAGCAGTGGCGTAAAAAGCAACATTGGATTGCTGAATATTTACGTGAATTTCAACCTGACATTATTGGCTTTCAAGAAGTCTTTAGTCCCGAGTCTCTAGAGCAATTAGTTGCAGAGCAGGGCTATTGTTATTTTGCTGTGGTTGATGAACCTCAAGTGATAGATGATTTTATTTACAAACGTCCTGTTGTCGCCATTGCATCTCGTTACCCTATTGTTGAAGTTGCCGCGGTAGAAGCAAACACTGAGCTTGCACTATCATTAGGTTTAACCGATAAATTCTCTTTTAGCCGAAAAGTGTTAAGGGCAACGGTTGATGTGCCTCATATGGGTAACTGTGATTGTTATGTTGTGCACTTTAAATCTAAGCGCTCTATGATTGAAGTCGATGATAAAAATATAAGTCGCACGCCAGAGCAAACCATTATTGAAAGCCTAAAAGCACAAGTGGCAGGTGGTTGGGGCTCAACGATACAACGTGGCAGTGAAGCGACGTTATTAATGATTGAAATCATAGCGCGGCGTGAGGCTACCGGCCAGCCAATGGTATTAATGGGGGACTTCAACAATACCTTAACTGATGGTGTGCTAAGTCATCTACTGACTAACACCCTAAGGTTTGTCTCGGCCATTGAGCGTGATGCCTATCTTGCTAAATATTGCTTGCAAGATGCTTGGGATTTATTTCAAGTTGCAGTGACAAATGAGACTCTTCAAGAAGAAAAAATACAGCGCACTCCGACACATTATTTTGGTGCGAGCAGCTCAGTACTTGATTATATCTTATTATCATGTGATTTTGACGCTAGTTATCACGATAGTCTTTATCAGGTCAGTGCGTATGACACGTATGATCGACATTTAATTAATCCTATCTTTGAGCGAGATGGCGAAAGTACCGATCATGGCATTGCCTTGGTTACACTAACGTTAAGATCATAAATTAGCCAAAGCCCCAAAAAAAGGCCTCAAAAGGAGCCTTTTTATTGGTGATGCTGAGTTTATGCTTTTTTACGTTGCGCTTTAATTGCTAAACCGAAAAGTGCTAGAGCGAATAACCACAGCGTTGCAGGCTCGGGAACTTGAGTGACGGCAAGGCCATCTGCAGAAGCTCTGGGCTCGCCATTGGTACAATCTTTTTTATCAATAACAGTATCTGCACCAAATTCAATAAAGTTACTTGCTGAATAAGCGCCGCCACAATCATTGCCTATGCCTGCTATTATTGAATCAGCACCCGTTTGAATAAAACCTCTAGCAAAAATATAACCTCTAGCCTTAGCGCCGGCGCCGAGTTGTGTAACCTGCTGAGCCGGTTTTGTCGCCAAGAACATTCTAGATAATGGTGCTGTTATCGGTAATATCTTTCAATACCACTGTTGAGTTTGTAGAGAAGGTTAGATAGTTGGCGATATTAAAAATCCAAGAGCCATAGATACCTTTACCATCAAGCGTTAAGGTTTTACCTATCGCGATGGTTAAATAATTTATTGTACTGTAAATACCGGCTTCAAGTGTTTTGTCGTTGGTGCCAAAAGTGGTTGATACAAGTTCTGTTCCTGTACCCATGTCTTTTATATCTTGTTGCACAGACGTGATGAGCGCTTCCTGACTATCAACGATGATTGGCAGTGCAACCATTTTCAAAGAATTCGCAGTAAGCGCGCCAACGATGCCAACATCTGCACCAGTAGTGGTGGTGGTTCCAGCATAAACATCGCCCCCGAGAAGTGAATCTGCACCAACGGTTATTGTACTGCCAGCCAAAACATTGCCGCCAACCTCAACGGTTGCGGCTATGGTCACTGTTGACCAGCACTTAGCTCGCCATCAACTTTTGCACTCGCACCAATAGTTGCTGTGGTACCTGCAATAATAGAGCCGTCGACAACAGCAGAAGCGCCTAGGGTAACGGTTGTTGCACTTTGAATATAACCCTTTACACCGGCAGCTGCGCCAAGTGTTACTGCGGTTCCAGCCTCAACGTTACCACCGACAATTGCATTGGCTGCCAGTGTTATTGCAGTAGCACTTTGAATATTGCCACCAATAGTTGTTCGTGCGCCCATTGATATGTAACCACTGGCATAAAGCGACTGGTTATTTAGTTCTGAGCCTAGCAAAGGTTGAAAGCTCGCTTGTGCGCTAGGCATAGCAAAAAACACCAAAATACAGAGGATTGAATTGATAAGTTTCAAGTTAGACTCCATTTCATATAGCTGAGTGTTCAGCATATAAAAAACTTAATTTTTATAGAACAAAAAAACTTATTTTAAGGATTGTACAACTGTACAATTGTATGATGACAGATAAGATGGTTTTTTGTTTGTTATTCGAACATTTATATCGTAAGTTATTGTAATTAATTTCTTTTTTTTATTACAAAACAGGTGATATGCTCATAAGTTAGCATAATACGTCAAGAGGTTAACATTATGTACAAAAAGGTTAGCGAGATGTGATACGGGTAGATCACAATTATTATCAACACCTTGAGCAAGTAGATCATTGAGTTCTTGCTCAGCAGCAGGGTAAGAGTTTTTATCAATTAAAACCTTGGCGAGTAATAATTTAGCCGGTAAGTTACGTTCACTTTGCTGCAAAGCTTTTTTTAAATGAATATAAGCTATTTCAATATTTCCTTGGTTATAAGCTTGAAGTGCTGCTTCATAATGCTTTTTTTCGCTGTTTGCCGCTATGACTTCTATTACTGCATTTACCATTAACACCGCAGCTATTTGAATAAGTGAGATAATTAATTTCCGTATTTTTTTCATCATGACTTATGGCCTTTATTTTCTTCTTACAACATTTCGAACAACAATGTATTAAAAATAGAAACTTGAATTTTATGACTATGTTAGTCATCAGAAAAACATTAAGAGTTTGCTTTGAAAAATGAACCTGTATTAATTTTCTACGTGCTAATCTAACAATTAGCACGTCAACAGCTAAATTATAACTTTGCTGATTAAAGCTATGTGGTGAAATAAACAATTACGGAAATTATGAACAATATCTTGTCGTTCATCTTTGTAAAAAGCTGGGCCTGATCACTAGGTCAAAATTTTATAAACTATGTTTACCTAATAAACAGCCAATCCTCGAGGCTTGACTTCAAGGACCTCATGGTTACTAGAGCAGAAATGGATTGGTTGAATAGCATTTATGCTATTTATAAACCCCACTTATCCATAATGTTTTTATAGGTGCCATCGGCTTTTATTTGTTGTAATGCAACAGATAAAATAGTCACTGTTTTATCTGTTGTTTTAAGTCCAGTCGCGATGAAAAGACCGCCAGGAAAATCATGTAGTTTAATAAAAGGTTTAATGTCTTCTTTGTTAAACCCAATAATCTTCACTTCTCTGTCTAATGCAATAAAGTTTGTTAAAATAAAGTCTATTCGTTGTTCAAAGAGCATACGCCACATATGTGTATAACTAACGGATAAATGGTGATTTTTTGCTCAAGAAAACCTGCTTTTTTTAAATGTTGCTGCGAGTGATAGCCTCGAATTGTACCAACGACAAACGACTTTGCTTCTTCAATATTACTAATGTAGATATCCGATCGGTTACGAAGACCCACCAAAAAAGCTTTGCTCTTAAATATTTGACCAACCCACTGGAAAAGATCTTTGCGGTCAGAACTCTTCATTAAAGAGAGCATAAAAATATTTTTATTATTTAAGGCTAAATCATAACTACGTGCAAAAGGTATAAACTCGATTTGAGCAGAAAACTGAGTTTTAATCATTAAAGCTTCAATAACTTCAACTAAAGCTCCAGCAGGTTTGTTATCTGCGCCCATAAAATGAAAGGGGGGTAAATCTACTGTAACAAATCTCAGTTGCTGAGCATAACTTGCTAATGAGAATACAAACAATAATAGAGCAATAATTGCTTACTTAACTATATTATTCATACCGGCTTTCCTGTTAATTTTGATTAATGGAAAATTAAAATATTTATATTTTCCAATGACACTCTTTTTATTATTAATGTTATATCAACAATAAAAAGAGTGTCATTGGAAAGTAGCCTTACGATTGTTCAGTAAATAAAGTAGCAGGTATCTGACCAAGCAAGTGTTTTTTTATAATTATGGGGTATTACCCCCCGTTGATCTACCATTGAGCTTTGTATTACTTAGCAGGCGAGCAATGAGTGGACACGCTTACATTTATTATCAGGCAATTATCGGCTATTTAAATAAGTGATTGTCTATTTCCTATAGCCGATATTGTTGAAAAGTTAACTGGCTGTTAGTCGTTTATATAGTTGTACATAATTGACTTCTAAACTTGAGGTTGTACGCCAAGTTTTGTTTAGGAGACTGTAGGCCATGCCAATTTCTGTCACCAAGTGCATATGCGCTAGCGTCGCGATAGTGTTTAATTCAAGTGGTGTTACAAAGGCACGCCAGCTGTGTGTACCTATAGGTAAATAGCGCATAATATATTCAGCGCCAAGAATGCCGACTAGGTAGGATTTAATCGTGCGATTTAGCGTTGCCATTACCACACAGCCACCCACCTTGCATAATTGGCTACACTGTTTTACTAAGTCTTTTTGGTTAGGTACATGCTCGATGACCTCCACATTAATCACCACATCGTAGCGATGTTCATCGCTTATACTGGTATGTTGCGCATGTTCGTGGCGATACTCAATATCAAGTTGAGATTTCACCGCATGGCGTTTTGCTACTTCAATACTTATCTCACTCACGTCTATACCGACCACTGTGGCTCCGGCTTTTGCTAAAGGCTCGCAAACCAGACCTGCGCCACAGCCAACATCTAAAATTTTTAATCCTTGCAGTGGTGCTATATGATTAGGATCTCGACCATAGAATGCGCAAATTTCTGCAATAAAATACGCTACGCGTACTCGATTGAATTCGAGTGCCGTTTTGTATTGACCGTTTGGATCCCACCAACTTTCAGCGAACTTATTAAATTTAGCGATTTCTGCTGGACTAAAATTACCAGCTGGTGTGTATTTAATGTTATTATTTTTCACCGGACTAAGCTTACTTTTGTCTAACATGGTAGGTATATCCATCTTATTTTTGTTAATTAACACAAGGCACCTTTATGGACAATCAATTGAATGTACTAGGTACAGATTTAGAGTTATGTTGTAGTAATACGGGCTATACCCGAAAAGGGTTTTGTTTTGTGCCCGAAGTTGATTTTGGTAACCATAGTGTCTGCGCAATTATGACCGACGATTTTCTCCAGTTCTCAAAATTACAAGGCAATGATCTGATCAGCCCTAATTCTCAATATAATTTTCCCGGCTTAAAAGCGGGTGATAAATGGTGTTTATGCGCTGTTCGTTGGTATCACGCTATTGCAGCCAATGTTGCTCCACCTATTGTACTTGAGGCAACTAACCAAAAAGCACTAACAGTGGTCTCATTAGATGTTTTAAAGGCCCATGAATATCAGCGTTAAGGCGTTACTTTTGTTGATAAAATAACGAACAACACCGATACCACTATTTAGGTCGAGTTAGCGACTTAATAATTACGGTCAGATAGCAGAGATAGCAGTAACATCATTATAATTTTTTTATCTCTTGGCAAGGTGTAGTGTTGCTATCGGTGACGATTTTTTCCAGTACGATCACTCGTTCAATCAGTATAGCTAATTTCTTTTGTGTTGCTATGGCGGTATGACTATTACTTTCTTTTTTTAACGCTAAAAATTGTTAATTGGCTGCTGATTTATAAAGAAAGTAATGGTGAACCAAGATAATAATTAATACTGGTGATGTCAGTATTATCATGACTAAAAATAATTCAAACATAGTTAATTCCCTTTAAATACTTTGAGTGGTTAATGTCATTTTTGTACTTGTGGTCGATTGATTTTTCCACAAGTTTAAAAAGGTTATTTCACGCTTTTTACTACGGCAAACAAGCAGATGAATGTAAAGCAAAGTTAAAATAATTGAGCTTGCTTTGAATATATTGCCCGCTAAGTCTCCCGCTGCACCACCTGACATGCCAAATATTCCGTAAGCTTCATTCATGAAAATATGCATCCACAAAGGAAACCAAATTCGATAACCAGATTCACAAAATAACCATGCAAACCAAGTACCAGCTACCGAAGTTATTGCGAAAGCTGCAAAGGCTGACATTAGGTCATGCCCTTGATATATATGCCCAAAACCAAAGATAACAGAACTAAATAAGGCGGCAGGTATAAATCCTAAGTGGCAATATCGAAATAAAACTCCAAACAATACCGCTCTAAAAAGAATTTCTTCGAATACCCCCGCGTATACCGAGCCAACCATTATCCCTGATAGGGCAAGGTTCAACTCGCTACTTAAATAGGCGTAACCGATTGTCATCGGCAAGCAACAGGCAACCGCCGCTAAAAAGTAATGTTGAAATCCTGCTATTTTTAGACCTAAAATCTCAGTTAAATCAACGTCCTCAAATAGTAAGCTTGCCACTAACACTAAGGGGCTATATATAAAGAGGTAGCTCGCGGGTGTTAATAAAAGGTGGGATTGATTATCTAGTGCCAGTAAAGCTTCACTCCAAGTATCTCCCCAAAAGTATTTCATACTATAGCGACAGAATATAAAGGTAGTGATCATTATTAGTGTTTTAATTTTATTATTCATATTTACCTGCTTAACTAAAGTTTAAATTTCAAATTAAGCATGACTAACACTCAATTGAATATCCATAAATTAGGGGTAAGCTAATAAAAAAGGTATTACTAACAATATATTGGGATGATTAACAAGCTTTTGGGACTAATGACAAGGCTTGTTTTATTGTCTCTATATAAGAACGAGATACGGGGATAGTAACATCAAGGGGTTTCATCATTAATTTCAAACCGCCAGCATTGCCGGTGCTAAGTTCTACTAAGGCTAGGTTTACAGCATAAGATCGATGGCAGCGCATCACTGTTGAGTCAACAGGAAGTTGTTTTAAGATACTGATCAGTGAACTGCGTAATAATTGATAGCTAACGTTGTTATCTTTAATAATGACTAACTCACAGTAATTGTCAGCGGATTTTATAAATAACAGCTGTGATAAAGCTACTTGTAATTTGTCGCCTTTATTATCACCTGTTAAGGTTAATGGCTGAGTTGATATTCGCTCGCTATTAATAACACTTTCATTTTGTTGATTCGTTGCATTGTCAGTTTCGATAACTTGTCTTGGTAAAGCCGTTTTCTGCGCATGTCGATTGACAAGATACATAAAAATGATTGGAAACAGTCCAATAGCAAAAGTATATAAAATAAACAGTAATTGGTTTTGCCAATGCCAGGAGCCAAGAATAGCCACGACAAAGTAGCTGTGATTAAAGGTAGAAACTATACCAATGTATAAACAAGGTATAATGATAAAACGTAATATGTTGTTAATCTTCAGGCGAGTTGAAGCTATTTCTAATGCTCCTGAGAGTAATAGTGCGCAAAAGGTTACCAAGCCATACCCGGAAAGTCGTAAGAATTTGAAGGGAATAGTATGGTTGTTGGTGCCAAAAGGCTGGAATACAAATAAAACGAATAAGGTAACCGTGGAGAAAAGTACCGCACGCTGTAAAACGACTTTTCTGGATGTTAAATCATCCTTCAACCACAGGCTCATTATTTAAAATCTTTTGAATATACAATGGATAAGAAAAGTAACATATATTAACCGTTAGTTGCTGATATTTTTAAAATTAATAGCACTAAAATTATCAATGAAGCCTTTGTAGTTAATTAACTCTTATAACGGGATATTGCCACTCACTGATTATTTTATCAATCTTTCCCGTTACCTTCAGTTGATTAATTGAATAGCGTAACTGTTCAATTATATAGGGTGATGTTTTTATATTACAGGCAAAATAATAGTCTAACGGCTTTGTATTTAGTTGGTAAACATTTTCAAATAAATTAGGGTTTAAATTATTAAATTGAGCGCGATACTTAATGGTATATCCGTCGGCTAAAATTAAATCGATACTCTTACGCTTAGCTAACAGCATTAATAATGAATGAGTATTATTAACGACAAATAAATTAAGACCTTCTGTAAAGCCTTCTTTCACTAAAAGTTGGTGGGTAACATCGTCACGGATCACGGCAATCATATGTTTTTTTGCATCTTCTAATGAAGAGACACTTAGCTTTTGTGCGGTTAAACCAATAAAAGAAATATTACGCTCGGCGATAGTGTTTACCCAAATAAATTGCTCTTCACGTGCTGGGGTTCGGGCAATAGAATAAATACAGGTGTTTTCTTTATTCAGAGCCATACTAAGTGATCTCGCCCATGGATAGGCACTGATATTAAATGTGTACGGTGTATTCGACAGCGCCGAAGATACTATTTCTGTGGCAAATCCCATTACTTTATTGGGTGTATCTATTTGAAAAGGGGGCAGGTGCTCAGTTACGATTTCAATATGAGGCTGAAAAGTAATTTCTTGTGAGCTTGTTGATAGCGTAAAAAAGCAAAGAAACAAGGTTAAGTCTTTGATTTTATTGTAGGTGGTCACTATAGGGTTAATCTTCCTTGATTTATATATAAAAAAGATTAACACTAAAATTGCTGAAAAACCACTCAACAAAGTCGCCGCGAGAACTTACTGAGTGTTTTACATGATGGTCTTTCTCTATACATTACTGCAAGTTTTGGTGTGGCTGATTTTAATGCTCAAATGAATGAATTATAAGATCTGATAAAACTTGCTGATGTGGATTTATATAAAGCTAAAAACAGTGGGCGAAATATCGTTTGTCAGATGCAAGAAACACCTAAAGAAAATGACAACGAAGCAGTAAATATTATCCATACAGTAAACTAGAATCACCATACCCCCGCTATTTTATTATCTTAGTTAGCCTAACAAACATTATTTATATTAAAACCGACCTTTTAAAGATTTCACGTTAATTTTTTGTTAATGTTGTTGTTTGGCGTTATATTACTTTTTTTGTAAAGCGTGATAAAATTTCAACATAACAAATCAATGAACAAAGAAAAGTTACACTTTATTTTTCGTTCATCCCCTTTTTGCTCATTATATATAGTCACTTAAAACAGTTAAACCAGATAGTCGTTTTCGTTGAGGTATTTTAATGACCAAAAATATATTTATAAAGGAATATATGTGAAAAAGTTAATAACGATTGTTTTATTTATTTTATCTGTTCAAGGATGTGGAGGAGGTTCTAGTAGTGACAGCACTAAAGCTAATGGAACGAACACCGATGTGGCCGTTGTTCCTCTTGATTATAAAAGTATTAAATATAAAAATGAAATATCAAACAAATATAACGCTGTTTTTAGAGGGGGGATCACTTTAAAAATTCCTCTTAGTTGGTATCAAGAACAAAGCCTTGATCCAGAGCCTCTTGTACTTAGTACTTTTTATTCCGAAGGTACTTCTCCTAAAGTTATTACTATCGTAAAAACTGACAGTTTTATTCAAAGTAGGCAAGGACTTTCAAACATAAGTGAAGTCTCTTCTAAGCCCATTAACTTTTCGAGCTTTGAGGGAACAGAGGTTATATTTACGGCGAATATTGACGATGTTGCGTTAAAATTTATGCAAAGTTATGTGGAAGTGAACTCCGTTTACTATTCTATTTTCTTTTTTTCGGAAGCCGAAGAGTTTGATCGGTATATAGAAGTTTCTCGATATATTGCCCGGACTTCGCACCTGAGTATATTAACGCATGAGACTACCGAGATAAGTGTAACCAAGGCAGATGATGATTTTCTATTGTTGATTTGTGAACCATCAGCACAGAATTCTAATGAACATCATCTCTATGGCAAAATTATGTCGCAGGAGCTCACTTTTAGTGAACAATTTTTAATTGATGATAAATCTTTAGGTTGTTTAAATGTTAATGCTAAATATAGTCAGGGTTCATATCTTGTTGTATATGGCGCTGATTATAATGATCGACACCTTGTTGCTAAAAGAGTCTCAAAAACGGGAGTGGTTTTAGATGATGTTCGTATTCCCGTATCATTTTATAGTAGATATATAGATTTATATTTAGAACGAGAGTTTTCACTTAGTAATAACCACAAAGAAATAAACATTCTTTTTGATGGTGAAAATTATTTAGTTACTTGGCGCTGGAAAACAGGACAAGGCAGTGAAAATATCATGGGGCGTTATATTGATACTAGGGGTGTCACTTCAGAGATATTTTCTATTCATGAATATGTAGATGGTCTTATTGATAATACGATTAAAGCGGCTATTAGTAACAATCAAATTTTAGTTACTTGGTCAACGAAAGAGTCAAATAATGATGATTTTCCTATAGTTACCTATGGGAAATTTATTAATGACATTGATATTGACGTTGTCAGGAAAATTGAACCTTCAATCATAGATGAAAATAATGTAACTACTGCACGATTCCAAGATTTAACACCCATAGATAATGGCTTTGTTTTCTCATGGGTAGAAGGGGGATATTGTAGTACATGTGAAGGTTTGAGTGACGAGGCAATTAAAGCCAGAATAATTAACCGTGATGGTTTGCTAACAGATGTAAAGGTATCTTCTAACGTCATAACTGTCGCAGAGCAAACTACTTCTGGAGGTGCTAGCATTGGTGAAGCAGGAGATAGAAGTTATTTTAATATTCAAAACTTAGATAATAAGTTACTTTTCTCTTGGATCACTGGGGGAGCATTTGAAGAAACTATTTATTACATGGTTAGTGATCAAAGCCTAACTGAAATGTCAGATATTACGATCAGAAATAAAAAAATAGGTTACATGCCTAGCTTAGCTGAAATAAAAGTCACTTATTCTGAAGATAGGTTGTTTATCTTTCAGACTGCCTATAAAGGTACGGCTGTTTGGGCTGAAAATAAACCAAGTCAGTAGATTAAATAAAATAGACAGTTGAATCGTTTCGGTTGCAATATCAGTCATTTATTGCCAAATAATTCACTGAAAATAGCCTTAAAACCTGCGGTTATAGTGCCCAATCGATACGATGTAGCTAGGTTACTTTAAGTCGTTGTTGGGGATTGTTGAATTTAAAATTGCCCGTTACGGGCAGTTTTATTGAGTTAGTAAAGGTTAAAAACTGATAGTTAATGACTGAGCTATCAGGTAAATATCTATAATTAATGACTTAAAAGAGTTGGTTTGGTTGCCGACATCTAAGCCATTAGGTTAATACTATTTTGGTTTTATTTTTACTTAACGCCGTAACACCAGAACCAATAACTAAGATCACTGCACCAATAATACTGGTAGTATTGAGTGGTTCGTTTGTAATTGCTCCTGGATAAATATAATTAATGATCTGCATAAAAATTAAGGTCAATAATGGCGTTATCGCTAATGTTGCGCTAACACGAGACGCTTCCCAATGTTCAAGAGCTTCTGCAAAAGCGCCATAAGCCAAAAGCGTATTTGCCCCACAAAAAATCAACAGTAACCAGCCTATGGTATCTAGTTCAAACACTAAAGATGGTGCCGATAACGGTAAAAATACCAAGGTTCCCGCTAAATAAATCAGTATCATAATTTCTTCGGAGGCAAAATTTTTCAACAGTTGCTTTTGTGCTAAGGCATAAATAGCCCAAAGAATTGCCGCAAGAATAATAAAGAAAAGGCCAAGAGCATAGTTACCCTGAAAACTAAATAATTGTTCAAATCGCTGATTAAAAAATAATACCAGTCCTAAGATAAAGGTTAACAAGCCCACTTTTTGTTTGGTATTAAACGACTCTTTAAAAACACAAACACCACCAATAAGTAATAACATCGGTGCTATTTGAATCATGACCTGTGTGCTTTCTGGTGATGTTAAGGCCAAGCCCATCATATAGAGAATGTAGTTTGCTAATAAACCAAATACGGTAAGTATCATTAACACCATGACTTTATTGTTCTTAAGTGATGATAATGAAGGTAAGCGTTTGGTGATGACTAGGTATCCGCCCAAAAATACGGCCGCAATAAGAAAACGAAACCAAGTAATGGTATTTACGTCCATATATTGCAATAGCTCTTTGAGCGCAATCGGTAAAATGCCCCATAATATTGCCGTAGTAAGGGATAAAAACAACCCCAGTTGCCATCGACCACTAATTTCATGCATAGGAAAAGCTCAGCTTAAAATGCCACATTGAGCATTTCTTTAAAAGTGAGATATTATCCATAAACTGCTTGAAAAATACTATCGTTATTAACGCCAGTATTGTGTTTTATCAGAGATAAAAGCGAAAGTTATCTTATAAGCAGCAATTAAAGCCATCAGCTTTAACAAAGAGGGCCTTTGAATGGAATTACCCATAAATATCATAGATGAATTGAAAATGGTTAAACTGAGCTTAAAAGAATACGGGTCTCACTGTTAAGTACACCTTCTATTGTTCTAACATCTCGCAGTACGTGATCAAACTCCAGTAAATTTGATGTTTTAACCTCAGCCACTAAATCTCAAGTACCGCTAGTTGTGTGAATCTTATTTAGTTGGGCAATACCACGCAGTTCATTAATCACTTGTGTGGTCGATCTACTAACAACTTCCATCATCATGATCGCATTAACACCACAGTAAATAAACTTGCTAGAAGAAACCGTGAAATTGGTTCCTCTGAATGTCTTAGCCATTGAAATGGCTGGCGGCTCAGTACCTTGTATGTTGGCAGGAGTTTACTTGTCAAAAAGGTAATTTATTGATTAGCGCTTGAGTCAAAAAAATTAAGCATATAATTTAAAAAAGTATCAGTACTATACTGAAAATTAAAGAGTAAACAAGGCAAGTAAATGGTTAATGAGATTGTAAGCGCTATCAACAATATCCTTTGGGGCCAAGGCAAAATATTAATTTACTTGTTACTTTTTGCCGGATTTTGGTTTTCGTTCAAACTTCGCTGGATACAGATATTGCAATTCAAATATATGTTTACGGTGATGAAAGGAAGTACGCAATCTAACAAGTCAGGTATCAGTTCTTTTCAAGCTTTATGTACGGGGCTTTCGGCGAGAGTTGGTACGGGTAATTTAGCGGGTGTTGCCATGGCTATTTCGCTGGGTGGCAGTGGCGCGGTATTTTGGATGTGGGTCATTGCATTATTGGGTATGGCGACGGGCTTTGCTGAAAGTGTTCTTGGCCAGTTATATAAAGTGCGAGATGAACATAAAGAATTCAGGGGCGGCCCAGCTTATTATATTCGGGCAGGACTCAACAAACCTTGGCTGGCTATTCTTTTTTCGCTTTGTCTCTTTTTAGGCTACGGTCTCACTTTTAGTGCAATGCAAGCCAACACCATCGCAGATGCATTAAATAATACTTTTACCATCCCTCGTGAATATTCAGGCGTAGTTATTGCGGTACTCGCCGGCAGTATCGTTGTAGGTGGCATGCGCAGTATTGCCCAATTTGCCGAACTGATTGTCCCTTTTATGGGGTTAGCCTTTGTCGGGACAGCGGTCGTTATTACCTTGATGAACATTCAACTTTTACCCTCAATGTTTGTCGATATATTTTATTCAGCTTTTGGTTTAAATGAAGCGGGTGCTGGCGCTTTAGGTGCAGCCATTAAGAATGGCATTCAACGAGGCTTATATTCAAATGAGGCCGGAGCAGGTAGTGTGCCTCATGCAGCCGCAGGCGCTTCACCTGTTCCTAATCATCCAGTTGCTCAGGGGTATGTACAAATGCTAGGGGTTTTCTTAGACACCATGGTGCTTTGTAGTTGCACCGCTGTAGTTATTTTGTTGTCAGATATTAATATCAGTGGAGAAATGGAAGGTATTCGAATGACACAAGATGCGATGACCAGCCATTTTGGTAGTGGTGGAAACTATTTTGTTGCTGCCGCGATTACCTTATTCGCTTTCACCTCTGTGGTTGCTAATTATGCTTATGCAGAGAGTAATTTACATTTATTTAAACTAGATAATAAAGTAGGGCGACTCTTTTATACTAGCATTTATCTATTTATGGTGTTTTGGGGAGCAACGGCTTCGTTGAAAGAAGTGTGGGGATTAGCAGATATGGCACTAGGGTTAATGACGCTGGTGAATATCTACGCCATTATTTTACTGACCCCAACCGTATTGAATTTAACTAAAGACTTTCGCGAGAAACTCAAAGAAAATGGTAAGCCTACTTTTTTACTTGATGATGTCGAAATACAAGGTAAAACAGAGCCCGGTGTCTGGACAGCGAATAAAGCCAAAGAGACGTTATAAGTGCTTTGATATATAAAAAGCCGCTAAAAGATTTTAGACGTTTTTTCATGGTGCTATAGGTTATAGGTTATAGGTTATAGGCAATAGGGATTCGTTAACGGCTTATTATGAACACCATGAATTTAAACGACGACAAAATCTAACATGCTGCGAAAAACTATTAGCATAGTTATTTTTTAGCTTAGTTACTTTGTGAAATAATATGTAATAAGCGATGGACTTAAAACGTCTATCGTTAAGTGTGCTTTAAATCCCCATAAACAGTAATTCTCGTCATATGTAGACTTTTTCAATAATGTTATAAGTTTTATTCAACTACTCGATAGGTTTGAGTGAAACAGGTGGAAGTTTTAAATGTTTGTATTCGATAATTCCTCTTGAATTTTTATAATGGGTGTCCGAATTATTCTTAATGTACCAAGGCTTTTAGATTTTTGTCTTTTCTATTTTTTTAGCAAACTTTTTCTCTAGTCTATATTTCCATTCATTTTTTTTTATTTTTAATTTCTTCGGCTGATGTGTAAGAATAAAAATGTTCATTTGTATAATCAGATATTACCTGCCTTTCCAAAACTATATTTGTGTTGTAAATGAAGAGTACCTCATCATTTTCATAGTCTAAGAACATTTTTTTTATTCCGTTACTAACTATACCACCTAAACATTTCATCGTTTGTCCATTTCTTAAGGTGACGTCATATCTAGCTATATATCCATTTTTAATACCCTTTGCTTCGTATTTGTGCAGTGTAAATGCTATATATATTTGAGACATCATGATGAAAAGCAAAATAGCTGTTGAAACCTTCATTATAAGGAAATGTGAAAGGGGGACTTTCTGTTTTTCTTTACTGGGGTTTTCAAGGTTTCTTATTTTTCTTATCGCTTCCTTACACTTACTTAAATAAATTAAACCCCAAACCCCAACAACGCTCCCAAGCATGTATGAAAGGGTTTTAAAGATAATGTTTTGGGTATTAGCTATTTGAAAAATGTCAGTAAAAGCGAAGTGTTCATAATATTTAACACCTAAATCACTTAATAGGTGTTTTGTATCTATGTATATAAACGAAGTAATCAATAAGATTGTTAATGAAACAAATATTAAATAGTGGTTTTTTATTAATGTTAATTGTTGCTTAGCTATATTTACTAACTTTGTAGTGGCATAGTTAATTTGGCCACCTACTTAGAGATGTTATTATGCATCTCATCAAACGTTAGGTGATACAAATGACAAAGAAAAAACGTCCAAATTTCAGTCCTGAATTTCGATTAGAAACAGCACAATTAGTTGTTGATAATGGTTATACCCACGAAGATGCAGCGAAGGCCATGGGGGCTGGCTATTCCACCGTTAGCAAATGGGTTAAACAGTTGAAAGAATAGCGAAAAGGTAAACAACCTAAAGCAATTCCTATGACCGCTGATCAATTAAAAACACTTGAACTTGAAAAAAAGATTGAACGCATTGAATTAGAAAAGGATATCTTAAAAAAGGCTACTGCTCTGTTGATGTCAGACTCCCTGAACAATTCTTATTTATTGAGAAACTCAATCAGAGCAACAAAATAAAATATCCAATCACTACGTTATGCGATGTATTTAAAGTACATCGCAGCAGTTATAAATATTGGGTGAACAGGGATAATAATTTAAGCTCGTCAGAGATTAAATTAAGAGCTGATGTTAAACGCTTTCATGCACTTAGTGGTGGCTCTGCGCGTGCTAGAAGTCTATCTGATATGATGACGAATGAAGGTTATCCATTAAGTCGTTATCGGGCAAGAAGCTTAATGAATGAGCTAGATTTAGTGAGTTGTCAGATACCTAAGCATAAATATAAGAAGGTGAATCAAGATCATGTGGCCATCCCAAATATACTCAAACGTCAATTCGCCGTTGTTGAGCCTAATACTTATTGGTGTGGAGATGTGACGTACATTTGGACGGATAATCGTTGGTCTTATCTTGCTGTTGTCCTTGATTTTTTTTCTAGAAAAGTTATTGGCTGGGCGATCTCAAACTCACCTGATAGTGAGTTAAAGATGCAAGCATTAATGATGGCATATGAGAGCAGAGGAAAGCCTAAAGATGTCATATTCCATTCAGACCAAGGAACGCATTACACCAGCAGAAAGTTTAGGCAACGACTGTGGCGTTATCAAATCACGCAAAGCATGAGCCGCCGTGGAAATTGTTGGGATAATGCACCAATGGAACAATATTTTAGAAGTTTGAAAACGGAATGGATACCTTTGATAGGGTATAAGAATTTTAATGAAGCCAAACAAGTAATCATTAATTACATCATGGATTATTACAATAAGACCAGGCCACATACGTACAACGGTGGAATAAGCCCAAATGAATCAGAGCGAAGATACAAATTAAGCTACAAAACTGTGGCCAATTTTACTTAATCACTTCAAAGGTAGTTCAACGTCTAATGAACACTAAAAACATCTCGAAAATCTATTGATGCTAACGTACTTCGTATCAAAGCAGTCAGTGGTAAGTCATATTGAAACGCTAACTTTTACCACTTAGTTCTCAGCTTTTGTGAGCCAAACACATCCCTCCTGATGGACAGTTTAGAAAAAAGACATTACGAGTTCTGTTTGAATTTTAATCGTTACCCAGCTTTGTTATGCTCTGACTAAGGTCAGCTTAAAGTGCTTTCCATTGAATAGAACATTGTGTTTTTTCAATTAAAACTTATTTAATTATTGACATAAATAAAGTTAATTGAGAATATTAATTTTCAATGGAGTGTGCTATTTACTTGAAATGTAAATAAAAAATCAAAGTGGAATTCCCCCCCCCTTTATTTTTATATATCTCCATATTGTTACACTAATTGATTAGAAGGACTCTAATTTTGTCTCAATTTTTTTCAAATGATTCTTTAAAAATAATATTAACTATATCTTTACTAACTTTAATTCTGCCTGCCTGTGGCGGAGGAGGTGGTTCATCGTCAACCCCATCTACACCTCAGCCAGTGCAGAATCAGTCTCCTTCAGTAAGTGCTGGCGTTAACCAAGCAGTAAATGAAAACACTGAGGTATCTTTGTTAGGCTCAGCTTCAGACTCGGACGGCACTGTTGTTAGTTATAGTTGGGCTCAAAGCAGTGGGACTGACGTAATGTTGAGCACTACTGACTCAGCGAGCACTTCGTTTATAGCGCCGGAAGTTACCAGTAACCAAGTATTTACGTTTACACTAACGGTAACCGACAATGAAGGTGCAACGAAGGCCGCTACCACTACGGTTAATGTTAATAATGTCAATATATTGCCATCAGTAGACGCAGGCGCGGATCAAAGTGCTTTTTTAAACGATGAGATAATGCTCAACGGCATTGGAAGCGATACAGACGGAAGTATCACACAATACCGTTGGATTCAAACGGGTGGTACGAGTGTTACCCTAGCGAATAGTGATACCGCTTCAACTTCTTTTACTCCAAGCAACCTCACCACAGACGAAACGTTAGTTTTTCAATTAACCGTTATTGACAACGATGGCGGAGAAGCATCAGATCCCGTAAGTGTTACTGTTTTTACGGATGCATCACCTGAGTTATCTGCAGATAAAACCCTCTTAGAAGTAGCACAAGTTGGTGGCGGGCGAATAACATTTACTGCCATAGATGATTTGACGCCAGAAAGTGTTTTATACACTAGCTTAGCAATTGAATGCACGCGGGAGCCAAGTGAAACCTTTAGCATTACCATAAACTACAATGAGATATTGTTTACTACGGATGACTCAAAGCCTAATTATGAAGAAGATTGCGTAGCCTCAGTGACCGATACGATTGGGCAAACAGCTAGTGTAACTTTTACCCTGAAAAAACTTGAAGATACGCCCGCCGAGATACTATCATTTGATGGTCCTCTAATATTATTGTCAGGCCAGACAGCTGAAGTAACAGTTATTGGCGATGGCAGTAAAATAGAATTACCACTAGAAGTGACGGACACTAATAACGACCCTGTTGAGGGTATGCTAACCGCTTCTTATGAAAACAATAAAATTACAATCATAACTGCAAACGATGCGATAATCCCTAATGAAGGGCTTGTAATTTACATTGTAGCGAATACAAGGTCTGAGCTAGGGTCAAGAGGAAGAGGTAATGTCCATGGCGTTCGCTTAGTCAAAAGTACAACACCTTATGACAATTTAAATGTGGCTTTTGAAAGAGCTAAAAACGAATTTAAACATTCGCAAGACTATTACCATCTTAAAATGTTTACGCTTGATTATGCACAAAACAATCAACTAATCACTGTGGATGAATACGACGATGAGGTTGCGATAACTTATGCCCCTTCAACACCATATGAGTTCAATCAAGTAGAAAGAGCGTTTAATAATTTAATAAACTACTTACCCAGCGAAGTCACTGACTTAGCCGTCAAACTAAATAATGTTGATCCTAACTTCTATGAGTTTGATTATTTTTATTGGCAAACTGCCGCATTTATTGAACTTTATGGCAAAAGTAATTTTCCAGCGCAACCTGAATACAATAGTAAGAAGTTACTCAGCGACAACAGCTATTCAAACCTTGTAGGTGATACGGCTATCGGAGCTTACGTAGATGATGTTTGGGCGTTTAATACTGGCTATGAATATTTGCAAGCCGTAGTTGATATGAAGTATTGGCTAAATGGAAATGCTGAGTTACAAGCCAGTAGTTCTGTAACGCCAGAGAAAGCGATGCAACTGCGTGACCGCGCTAAAGAAGATAAATTAAAGAGTGGTTTAGCAAATGACGTAAAGCAAGAACGATTAGTTTATCCACTTGGCTTTCGTTCAGAGAAAAAAATTACGCCACCAATTAAGGTAAATAAAAGTTCAGTGATGGCGCAAAGCAGCGAAGATCCAATCTTTAATGATCCCTACTTTAAAGACCAATTATGGATGAAAAATCAACCTACCTATAAAGGCGCGCAAAGCCTGTTAAAGTTAAAGGATACCTTCACTGAAACTCGTACCTCTCGTATTGCCGTTATCGATGGTAACTTTATTCCCACAGATGAAATTAACTTTGTTGAAGGTTTTGATGCCGTTGAAATGGATAATGAGCCATTTGTGACTTTTGATGAAGCTCAAGCGGGTGATTATGCCTTTCATGGAATGGCAGTATCATCAGTTATTGGCGCAATTAGCAATAATAATTACGGCATTGCTGGTGCGTTATCAAACGTAGAAATAGTACCTGTTCGCGTTTTTGAAAATGGGCGATTTGGTAGTGGTCATGATGCCGCTAATGGGATACGTTGGGCTGCTGGCTATAGCTTTGAAGGTGTGCAAGACATTAGTTCACCGGTTGATGTTATCAACCTTTCTTTAGGGGGCGTCGGCGAGTGTAATAGCGATTATCAATCAGCCATTAACTATGCGTTGGCAAAAGGCGTTATTGTCGTTGCCTCGTCAGGCAACGATAGCGATAAAGTTGCCAATGCGCCTGCAAATTGCCATGGTATTGTTGCTGTTGGTGCCAATGATATTAATGGTAACCGAGCTGATTTTAGTAATTACGACATCAATGGCGTTATTGATGCAAGTGCTGTCGGTGTTGAAGTCCCCGTTTTAGATATTGTTATTGGTGATACTGCATTCGAGGAAAACTTTAGTTTGTGGAACGGAACGAGCTTCTCAGGGCCAATCGTAGCTTCAGTATTGGCTTTGATTAAACAAAACTTAGAAGGGGTTCCTACAGCCCTTGCTCAACAACACATTAAAAATAGCTCTGGTGGTTTTAACCGAGAATGTGCTGACTGCGGGCCAGGAGTTGCCAATAGCGACGCCGCGGTGAATTCAGCTATTGCTCAACCGGTAAACGTAACAGCTGAAATTGTCAATAAGTACCACGACTATACTGATGGGTATAAGCAAGGTTACTTGAAAGCGCAAATAGATAATGGAGCTGATGCTTGTAGTTGGTGGGGCGTTACGCTCGATAACGATATTGTGTTTGACGATGAATACGCATTAAAGCTTTCAAGTGGTACCCAGGGCTATTCTTTATCTGGTGTAGATAATCGATTCAATGATGGGGCCCTTGGTGATGTGACGCTGGAGTTATGTAGTGATAGTTCTTGTCTTGCTACGCTAGAAACCATGAACAATCTAACTAAACCTGGAATTTGTCAGTAAATAACCATTAAATGAAAGCAAACTAATAGACGTTTATGTTAATGAAAAACGTCTATTAGTTCATAACTTCATACACAACGAGGATTAACCAGGACACCCATAGTTAATTTGAAAGATAGCATTCCCTCTACTAGGCTTACTAAAAGAGTCAAAGTAAAAGAGGATTAACCAGGACACCCATAGTTAATTTGAAAGATAGCATTCCCTCTACTAGGCTTACTAAAAGAGTCAAAGTAAAAGGATTTTCTTTATGACTACTGCCAGAAAAAAACTGATTAGTTTAGTTGATACCCCATATTACCACTGCATTTCTCGCTGTGTCCTCCGAGCTTTTCTTTGCGGTGACGATAAACTCACAGGTAAGAGTTTTGAGCACCGCAGAGGCTGGATTGAAGATAAGTTACTTAGTTTAAGTCAAGTTTTCGCTATTGATGTATGTGCTTATGCGGTTATGAGTAATCATAGTCACTTAGTGCTGTTTATTGATGAGCTAAGCGCTGAATCATGGTCGACAGAAGAAGTCTTACAGCGTTGGCATAAAATATTTAAAGGCACTTTTTTAACGCAACAATATTGCCGTGGTGAATTGATTGCCGAATACTTACTTCTAACATTAAAAAATACGGTAGCCTGCTATCGCAGTCGATTAATGGATATAAGTTGGTTTATGCGTGTTCTTAATGAGCGTATTGCGAGAAAAGCTAATCAAGAAGATAATTGCACCGGCCGGTTTTGGGAAGGGCGCTTTAAGTCACAAGCTTTACTCGATGAATCAGCGATTTTAGCCTGCATGGCCTATGTTGATTTAAACCCTGTTAGAGCCGGTATGGCAGATACGCCAGAGCGTTCACTATACACAAGTGTAAAAAAGCGTGCCATCGAAGCTATAAAGGGTAAGCAACCCAAAAATCTGATGCCTTTTGTTGGTGATCCTAAAGCTAATATGCCTAAAGGCCTACCTTTTGAATTAACGGATTACCTGCAATTAGTCAAACTAACAGGGCGTTGTATAAAAGAAAGTAAAAAAGATTATATTGTTCAAAGCAAGCCAAAATTATTACGACGTTTACATATCAACACCGACAACTGGTTAACACTCACAAAAGATTTTAGACGCTTGTTTCATGGCGCTATAGGCAATAGGGATTCGTTAACGGCTTATTATGAACACCATGAATTTAAACGACGACAAAATATAACATGCTGCGAAAAACTATTAGCATAGTTATTTTTTAGCATAGTTATTTTGTGAAATAATATGTAATAAGCGATGGACTCAAAACGTCTATCGTTAAGTGTGCTTTAAATCCTCATAAACAGTAATTCCCGTCATATGTAGACTTTTTCAATAATATTATAAGTTTTATTCAACTACTCGATAGGTTTGCGTATAACTTCTGGAAGCATTTAGATGTTTGTATCCAATAATTTTCTTAAATTTTTATAATGGATGTCCAAGTTATGTCTATTGGGAACTTGAGTTTTATGCCGTATTTTGGTTCTGTTTAATGTGTAATTGAGGGGGGTTACTGACCTGCCTCAATTTAGTAAGATTAACTGTTGTGGTAAATATGTAACCCCCATGATTTAAAGGGATTCGAGCTTAAAAAGAGGGCGTGACGCTCTCTAGGTGAACGCCATAATTAGTAGGTATTAACGACTGCCTGATCGATCAGAGCAGACCTTGTAGCATAATTATTTTTTAGCTTAGTTACTTTGTGAAATAATATGTAATAAGCGATGGACTTAAAACGTCTATCGTTAAGTGTGCTTTAAATCCCCATAAACAGTAATTCTCGTCATATGTAGACTTTTTTCAATAATATTATAAGTTTTATTCAACTACTCGATAGGTTTGCGTATAACTTCTGGAAGCATTTAGATGTTTGTATCCAATAATTTTCTTAAATTTTTATAATGGATGTCCGAGTTATGAAAGCTGTATCAAATAATTATTCTTGAGTTTTTATAACGGGTGTCCAAGTTATGGAAGCTAAAATCTAGGTGGAGGGGATTTTAGACATAAAAAAACCGCAATTAAGCGGTTTCTTATCATAAACGGTGGTTTGTTTATCGCCAAATCTAAAAGTTACTAGGTATAACTAATGGATTAAAAAGGTCTTTATTTGGTGGGCGGGGGGGAATCGAACCTTTATAATTCACTTTAAAGTCATCCACTTATATTAATTGTTGTTAGAAATACTCATTTGGTTGCTCGAACAGCATACCATCATTTTTATCATTGTCATTATCACTTTCATCTATTTCAAAGTCAAAGTCCGAATCAAATTCAACTCGTTCGTCCGCTAAAGCAATATTTATTCTAGTTGTTAATTTTTTCTTGGTTTCTTCTGTCTGGAAACTTATAACTTTATCTAATAAATCTTTATACTTAGTAACATATCCAGCAATCTGTGCATCATTTATTATCCAATCTACATCATTTGAGTGTTGTGCATATAGAATAATTGAATCACGCCACCATCCTGATTTAATCAATTTTGAATAGGAAAAACTCTTTTTATGGCTTAATTCCACTGATGCCAAATATTCTTGAAATCTTAAATGTCCGAATCCATACTCACCATTAGAATTTGGAATCAATATTTCTGCTGGAAAAACTAGTTCTTCTAATACTAAATCAATATTTTCAATTGCCCTATTTAAATTCATTAAAAGTGACTTTGCTGTATTTAATGAGAAAGACCTTATTTCTTTAAGATGAACTTCAAAAGCTAATAATCTTGATAATTCAAGTATTACATCAGGATCACTTTTAGTTCTTTTTATTCCTTTATATAAATCAAACTTACCACTTAACAAATCAAATCTCTTTTTATAAAGGGATGATTCAGTAGTAGGTAGCGGTATATTGTTAACACATAAAGTTGCTAAAATAGTTGCAGATAATGGATTTGTAACTATTTCGTTTAATTTAGAGTGCTTTGTAAGATGTTCCATGATTGATTCAGCGTAATTGGTGCTATCATCACCATATACAGAAAACCATTTAGTAAAAAATTCACGTTTTTGTTGGTTAGTGAAAGGAAGCAAGCTTATATTTACAAAATCTAAATTATGAACTTCGTCAACAGAATATCGAGAAGAAGTTATAATTTGGCACTTGGATAAATAAGATTTTAACTTACTTACGGCCGATATGATCCATGGGTATCGAACAATTGCTTCATCAATACTGTCTAAAATAATAACAGCCTTTTCAGAAGTTAATTGTTTTTCAAAATCAGGATAACTCGTATTGCTACCTAAGCTTCTTAAATAACTATGCATCCCAATCAATAAGTTTTTGCTTTCACGCTCATCCGTTAATTCGGCAATTTTATTAAGAGTGGAAAAAAACACCATGCCTTTACTCTCGTTCTGTAATAAATTTTGAGCATATACTTGTAAGTTGGTTGTTTTTCCTGAACCAGCATCGCCCAACACAGATATATTAAGCTTGGTACTAAATACCTTTTCTATAGGGTAATTAATTGAACCCGTTATAACTACTTCGTTGTTTTTGTAATCTGAAAATGTAATCTCTTTTTCAAATTTCGATAACATCTTTATATGACTAAGTAACCTTTTAGTTAACTCTAAATATGAAGAAAGGTTAGTCGATATATTTAGTTCTAATTTAGATAGTTGTGATTTTAAATACTCTAATTTTTCACAGTATTGTTTGATATCGATAGGAACACTAATACCCGTACTTTCCTTTTGTCCTTGAATTACTCTAAATTGCTTTAAGTGCTCTAGTCGTTCTTTATTTAATTCACATAATAATTCCAATACCCTGAAGTCAGTTGCGGATAAAGAGTCCTTTTCCTCCTCCTGTTCTTTTAAAAACCTATTAACAAGGTCATTTGTTATATTTGCAGGGAATGACTCTTTAAATCTACTATTAGTTATAGTGGATTTAATATGTTTCATCTTTTCACTAGCTTCAGTAGCCAGTTCTTCACTTTTTTCTGAAAGACTGTCAATTAATTGTGAGTCAAATGCTTTCGATAAAGCATCTTTGGAATATAAGTACATTCCAAGATCTTCTTTTATAAATAAATTATCTGCTTCTAATTTTTGTGCTTTGTTTAATGAAAATAAGACATTTAGATTTTTATCTTTAATAGTTAATTTATTTTTAAAATATTTTAGGTATTTTTTTGAACCAATTTCAAACTTTACATCGCAGTATATATCACACAAGTTTTCTGTCTTATTAAGGCTAAGAGCTTTCATTAACATGCTGTTGTTTAGCATTGGTACCACATTGCTCTTGATAATATCTTTGTCATCTAAAACTTTATAAATTAATTCAGGGAAATGTATATTCAAAAGCTCGTTTATTCGATATCCGTCAATAATTTTAATGTTTTCGTTAAGCAAGGCTTTAAATGCGCCTTTATGGTTCTCTATAACTTTTTGACCAATCAAGTATGGTGTGATAAAAATTCTATCTTTTATAATGAGCTCGTTTCCGGTTTCTTCACAAATAATACCTTCAAATTTCATTTGGGATATTTGGTTTATTAATTGTTGAAAACTTCGAATCGCAGAATTTATTTTGGGAGATATTTTTTTTACTTGTATACCTTTTATATCAGGAAAGTTGAATTGATCTTTATTATGGACAATTAAGTCTTTGCCTTTCTCGCCATGTCCTCCAACAAATTCGACTTTTGCATTAAACATCTTTTCTAAAAGAGGTTTAACAATTGTTTTGCTAAAAACATCCTCATGCATTGAAATAAATTTATCTTGTAGTGCTTTGTTGTCAATAACAGTTTTCATATATATCCATTTTTATAAACACATCTATACTTATAAACTACCACAATGAAATGTATAAAACCTACTGATTATATTAATTAATTTATTAAATATAAATATAAATACACAATCAATTTTAGAAACCTTTTGAAATTTATTTTTAAGTTAGAATATTATAATGTCAAACCCAACAAAATGTTGTTCACCGCAATCAAACAAATAACCAATGACAGTTTTATATTTGTCACATTTAATTGATGCCTTTATTGCTCTATCATATCGATTATATTTTATTGCGTAATCTGGGATACATGAATAACCTATTAGCTTAACAAAGCCGTTATCTACAATTTTAGCAATAAATTCATCATTTTCAGGTATATGAATAACAAAACCACAAAACTTAGCTGCATCAGTAAGTCCTAAGTATTCTTTTAAATTTTTAACTCTCTGTTTATCTAATTTCATAATGGTTATCCTTTTATTTGTTTTCTGGTATCCAACGAGCATAAGTACTTAACGTCATAGCTATATCGCTGTGGCCTAATTGTCTTGCTACCCATGCAATAGGTTTGTTTTCGGTAAGCATCGTAGATGCATAAGTATGGCGAGTGTTGTATTGTTTACGAAACTTAACACCTGATTGCTTCACAGCAGGTTGCCAACAATTATGGTAAATAGCGCGATCATCGCGCCATGGCTTATTTGTTTTAGGGTTGAGAAATATTCTTTCTTGGTTAGCTGTATTTAACTTTAATTGTGCTTTTAGTGTTGATAGTGCTTTTTCATGTAGTTCATGAGTACGCTCACCTGACTTTGTTTTAGTGCCTTTTTCTCTGCCATGCACTAAAGCTTTTCTTACAAAGATAACTTTACGCTTTAAATCAATATCACACTTTCTAAGAGCTAACAGTTCGCTAGTTCTTAAACCTGTCCAAAAGGCAAATTCATAAAGATTAAGTACTTGTCCTGACATTTGACCTAATATACTTTCGCGTTCAATAGCATTGAATGGTTCTGGTTCTTTTTTAATATGTTTAAAGCGCTTTATACGGTCAATAGGGTTACCATCTATAACTTCATCAATATATAACTCCTGAAAAGCTGATCGCATAATAGAGCGCACTTCATTTTTAGTTTTACCTGATAAAGTTGATGTAGCCCCCCAATCTTTAAAAAAACTAGGTTTGAATTCACTCACGAGAATATGACCAAAATTAGGCTCAATATGATGAGTTATTTTACTAATATATCCGCGTTTAGTTGAATACTCCCATTGGTCTTGAGTGCGTTTAAACCATGAATTAATCATTTCTTTAATGGTAATTATATTAGCTTGAGTACTTGCTAAGTCTCTTGCTCTTTTGCTGTTAGGAAAATGCTTTAAGTAATCAAATTTACCAAACTCAATTTCATATAAAATAGCATCACGTTTACGAACCATTTCTTTTAATGAAGATTTAGTAGGTTTGACTTTTACTGTTTCCCTACAACGAACATCGTTATAAGTAAAAGAAATACTAATGCTTGAATTATTAGCCTTAATACCTGTTAGCTTGTTATCCATTTTTCTACCTCTTTTATACCAATTAAAATTCTGCCATCAGGCGCTTTTTTAAAATGCTGATCGATCATCCATTGTCCTTTTTTTATTTTTGCTCTGATAGCGTCTTCGGTGTATCCGCATAATTGCGAAAATTTCTTTATTGTTACCCAGTTCATATTGTCTCCATTGGTCTGTGCTGGACTTGAGGTCAATAATTGCTTTAAAATCAGGTCGTAAACAGATGATGTACTAGGTAAGTACTACCTATAATCAATAAAATAAAGGGATGTAGATGATTGCTAATGACCAAGTAGATTTGGATGAACTGGTTAAAACATGTAAACGTATTGAGAAATACTTTGTTCAAACAAGTAATACTGAGAGAAAGCCAGTTGAAATTTATCTAGCGTTGCTTAATAAAACTATTGTTTATATCGAAGGTGGACATTCTTCATCTGATTTGGTTTTTGATGCCAATGAAATATGTGAAGAGTCATTTAATCCGAAAGAAGATTATGCTGCGGCAAAAGATTTTATAACGCGCCATAGGAAAGGTTTTGATAAATTCATTAAGGACAATATTGAAGAAGTTACTCACTTCTGTTCTTTAGAAGGGGTTAAATATTTACCTACTATTAAAAACACTGAGTCTCAAGGTGGGCATAAAACTTTATTTTATATTGGGCTCTTTCCAATATCCGATGAAATAAATCATAAAGTTGAACTCAAATCGAATGAGTTTGTAAGTGAGTGCTCTACATCAATTGAGTACGTTGTAGCTCAGTTACCCAAAACAGCAACATGGGCTAAATTTCTTCTTAATTTTAAAGTAAGTGGTTGGAAGCTTTATTCATATATCACTCTTCCAATAATAGCGTTAGTTTGTAGCTATTTTTTGCTGCTATGGAATTACTTTGCATTATCAACCGCTAGCCTTATCTACTCTATATTAATAATTTCAGTATTCTATTTATTTTATATCTTGTTAAAACCAATATATGAAGCAATGAATAATAGGATCGCGATTGCTCCTAATTGGTTATTAGGTTTAAAAGTCAATTCAGCACAGCTAAGAGCAATTCGCACAGAAGAAAAAAGGGCGTCAGGAAAATCAATTAGAGAATTGCAACTTGTTATATATCAGGCAACATGTCCTATCTGTGGCAATGAAGTTGCTATAGAAAATGGAAAACACTCATACAAAGGACGATTAATTGGACTTTGTGATGAATCGCCTAGAGAACATGTATTTAGTTTTGACCATGTCACTAAGAAAGGTAAACTTTTGAGGTAGTAGATATTTATCTTAATTATCTCGGATGTTAAAACTATAATTTTAAGTATTTAAAACCTGTTAATTTCAGTTCCACAGCCTTTTTTCTAGCATCAATTTTTGTTAAGTAACACGGAATTTCTGCTTTGTATAATTCGGATATAGCTTGCATAGGCTCTGCTATCACAGGAGGAAATAGTAGATAGCCATCTTTTTCATTTATAAATTTAATGCTATCAACTTGTATTGGCAAGCCACCATCACTTTTATAAAACCTAGGTGTACTGTGTGTTGAAATTATAAATATCACTTCATGGCACCTCTAAATTAGAATCCCATCATTCCAAGTATCTATTAACTGTTGATATTTAATGTTTTCTGATGATTTGTCAAAATACTCTTCTCTCATCTTATCTCTATGACCTATGGAAAAAACTTCATTTATTGGGCCAAACTTTCCGGCTGAACGCATTTCATATCTTTCATATAATTGGCCTTTAGAAATGATTTCCTTGCAGTGATAACATTTATATTCTTTCCGTGCTTTCTGTGTTTTAAGACCTTTTACAGATGGATCTTTAGGTTTTCGTAATAGTTTTTCATCATATTCAATATCTTCAGCAAATAACCAACTATAATTTCCTCCACAACCTATAGTTCTGAACACTTCATTGTTTACGATTATTTCACCATATCCATAATTTTCATAGGACTGGTTTTTAGTGTATGAATCACACCGCCAATCATTGGCACTGTAAATAATATTATCAATACGATCTATAGTGACTGCTAAATTCCCCCATGTGTTACGTTTAACTCTAAAATTTAGTTTTTGATTATTCATGCAATACAATTGGTAAATACTGAACATAGTTAAGTTAATTCCTTTTTACTTTGTTTTAATGAGCAATCAGGGCAAATCAATTTTTTTCCCTTTTTTATCCATCCATTTTTTTCTATCAAGCTGGTTACGTCAAAAGTTGATATACCTGTATATTTGTCATCAATATATTTACATATATCGCATTTTGCTTTTATTTCTATGAAGAAAGGCATTGTAATTAAATCCATTTTTATTATCAGGTTAGAGAATACATATTTGTAAATCTACTTCCAACCTAATAATAAATTATCAAATTTTTAAAGAGCGTTTTACACCGTTATTAAGGCATTTCCAATAACGTCATTTGTTCAGCAAAAGCTGTTTTTGTAAGTTGTATTAGTTGTTTAGGGAATTTAATCATCACCTCCACTTCATCGTTTAGGGTGATAACACCAGCAACAAAACCAATTTGTTCAATGGCTAGATTTTTATTGTTCTCGTCTTCCTTATTTACTACATGACTATTAAGAAGTTCAAAGGCTTCTTCTGGTGTGAATTGGTCACCAAATCCAAATGTTTCTATGTTCATATTGTTGTTTTTCCGTTGTTTGAATTAGTTAGTACAGTTATTTACACAAGTCCAAGGGCGCTTCGCGCTTCTCCTCGTTGCTCAGGCTTCGCCCTCGTCGTCGCAGCTTTCGCGCCAGGGAATATTGTCATATGGGTATAGGATGTAATTTGACCAATTCCTTATTTCGACTCTCATTCTTCGGGACGAAAGTCGTCATTGGTTGTGTTATTTTTTTCCATAGTCGAGTACGAGTTAGGTTGATAACACTCTTATTAATAAGGCCCTTTATTGATGGGGCTTTAACATCACCGTAATAAGTTAAGTTATTCTGAATTATTTCTCCTGTATCAATATCAACAGTCTCATTTACTTTAGTTTCATAGTAGGGATGAATAGGGCGGTTACGTCTTGGTAATATTGCACCACCCATAGCCATCACATAAGCAGCCCAGTCACCAGAATCAGCTGCAACAAAAGCTGTTACTACTTCTGGTTGCTCTGATTCTTGTAAACGTCTGAGTTCACGCCAAACCGTCACAGAGGGGCCACCAATTTGCTGAAATTGACGTATACCCCATAAAGAAGACCATGCATCAATTTTAGAAGCTGCGGGCTTTGCATCATTTCCGTATAAATCATCATCAAGGTCTGAACCATCAATGTTTTTTGATATATATTTAGCGATATAACCAGCCGCGCTACCTTTATTAGGATCAATTGAAGTCATATCAAAACGATGTTTCTTAGCGCCTCGTTCATTACCATCTTCTCGCAAAGCATATTTGCTAATAATAGAGCGAGTAGTTTTTACATCGTCAGGATGCATGAATAGTAATAAATGCCAATGTGGTGTTCCGTCATGATGCGGTTCTACAACTCGAAATCCATAAGGGTGTATATTTTTCTTTTGTAATGCTGAACGAATAAGTTTCCAGTTATTATTAAAATACTCATTTACGTCTTTTGGTGTTGAATCATTAAATTTAGGATTTGCTTTACCATTAGAGTAAGCATGATATTTTGATGGGGAAGTTAACGTATAGAACTCACCAGCATGTCCCATTGTTGTTGCGACTTCTTCAAAGCCACGTATACGAGTCATAAGTTCAGCTTTACGAATTCTAGGGTTGGACACAGATTTTTTATATACATCAAGAAGAGTGTAGGTTTGACCATCTTCATTAACAATTTGATTAGCCATTAAATACTCAAATGAGTTTTCAAGCTGAGTTTTTCTGTTTTCTAAAGCAAATGCACTGGCGTAACAACTTGCGTCTTTATTAACTAAATTTAATTTCCTATGAACTTGTTCAATATATTGGATGCGCAATTTATTGATTTTTCTAAACCACCAATTACTACAAGCTAATTTATTTAATGTTGGTATGAATGGTTTATCAGCATCATAACTATCAATTTGAATGGTGTATCTATTAGCGATACCTTGGCATATTTGATATGAGGTTTTATTCTGACCATATTCAGCAATAGTGAATCCACATCTTTTGGATATATTCTCACAAAAAACTTTAATCTCTGCAGGTGTCGACGAAAGGTTTAAATCATGAATGACGAGTGATTTATCTATTTTATATAGAAACAGGTCAGCTTCATGCAAATTCTTTTGATTGTAAATTCTGAGATAGTGACTTTTAAGGGAATTATAAAAGTAGGGGTGTCGTTTAAATACTGCTTTACGAAAGGAATAATTTTCGCGTGTACCAGTGTTATTTTTTGACGATGGTAAAAAAGTGTCAAAATCGTGCCATTCTGTAGCCCATTTAGGACTATCTGAGACCAATGGGGTATCAGAAACAAAAAAGCTACAGTCGCTATTTCTAGGGGCTGTAGCTTGATTTAACTGGCTTTCGTCAGTCTTTAATGTGGTGGAGCGGGGGGGAATCGAACCCCCGTCCAAAAAGCCTACATCCTTGGTACTACATGCTTAGTCGATTATTTGTTTAACCAATTAGACGCCAACCGACAGGCTTCGTCATGGTGAGCTTAATACTATTTCGCGGTTCAGCCTTAAGCGTGCTTCCCTCGCTATCCTATTTGGGGTGACCATCGATCCTCTAAACAATAGGAGAATTTTTGAGGCGATGGCTAGCCTAAGCGGCTAGTGCGAACGTATCGTCGTTTGCAATTATAGTTTTGCGGCTTTTTACCAGGCAAACCGCCCCTGGGCATGCACCTCGGGTTTCATGAATCTTGTCGAATCCTAGATCCGCCCCAAAGTTTTTACATCTTAATTATAAACTTATTCAGTCTATAAAGCGCATTGTACAGCGCTTCTTTTAAATAAACAACGTGTTAATTGTTAACTTGTTATCGATCTAAATTCTTATTTTTCATTAATCGGCCTTTATCAACAGCCCATTCTCTGTCTTTGATATCAGAACGCTTATCATGGTCTTTCTTACCTTTACCCAAATAAAATTCGAGTTTGACCCAATTTGCTTTCCAATACATCGCCGTGGCAATTAATGAATAACCATCACGCTCTACAGCGGCAGTTATTTTCTCTAATTCACGTCGATTCAATAGTAACTTGCGGTCACGATTAGGTTCGCATACTACGTGACTAGAGGCAGCATTGAGCGGCATTATTTCAGCACCCAATAAATAAGCTTCACCGTTTTTTACGTGTACATAACAATCAGAGATATTAACTTTTCCGCTACGGATACTTTTAATTTCCCAACCCTGCAGGCTCATCCCACCTTCAAACTTATCAGTTAAAGAATAGTTATGACGAGCTTTTTTGTTTAACGCAATAGTATTGCTGTTTGATTTTTTTTTCTGTGCCATTATATTTCCATTTTGTTTGCCATCAAAAATAGCAATCGCAAACATTATACGGAGAATTATTGATATTTGAATGATTAATTTCAATTTTTCTCTTTAATGCCTTTTGCTCACGGCTTTGTTATCATTACCCTTTAAAGTTGAGGAAAATAAATGCCCGTAATTAGTCGCAGCGCTTTAGTGATGTATAGCGTTGACCAAATGTATCAATTAATTAATGATATTGTTGCTTATCCTCAATTTATTCCCAATTGTGGTGACAGTAAGATAATTTCTCAGCAAGGTAATGAAGTTACCGCTGCTTTGATGGTTTCGAAGGGGGTTCTAAAAAAATGGTTTACCACCAAGAATACCTTGATTGGTAATAATAAAGTGCAACTCGATTTAGTTGACGGTCCTTTTAAAAAGTTGACAGGTTACTGGCAACTAACTGAATTATCTGAAGAAGCTTGTAAGATTAGTTTACATTTAGAGTATGAGTTTTCGAGTAAAGTATTCGATTTGGCATTTGGCCGTGTTTTTACAAGTTTGACCAATAATATGGTACAAGCTTTTACACAAAGAGCTAAAGAGGTTTATCATTCTAATGGTTGATAGCATAGAGATAGAGCAAGAACTTGCTCAACGTAAAATACAAATAGAAGTTGTTTATGGACTACCCGATAGACAAAAGCTATTAACGCTTTTAGTCGATGAAGGCACCTTGTTAGAGCAAGGTATTATTGCTTCAGGCATTTTATCTGATTTTGAAGAAATAGACTTAACCGTAAACAATGTCGGTATTTGGAATCGCGCCGCTAAATTAACGGATACTTTACGAGATTTAGACCGTATTGAAATATATCGACCTTTAATTGCTGACCCAAAAGAGGTTAGAAAGCGCCGAGCTGAAAAAGCAAAAGATGAAGGACGTGCCGATAAAGTTACCGGTGGTCGTGTAGACCCGCGTCGAAATAAAGCCAGCTAAAAAGCATCGTAAAATTTAAAGTAAAAAAAACGGCTATTAAGGCCGTTTTTTATGGGGCTAAAATATTTTTTAGTTAACCATAGGAACGTAAAAGTTGTCACCTAAGACAAAGTCACCTTCTGCGCTGGCTAATAATTCATTATCAAAATAGAGGATAAATTTCTTCTTAACGTTAAACTCTTCACTTCGACCTGATTTTAATAAGTAAACATAGTGCAATGTATCATTGCCAAAGGCATCGTTAACAACAGGGCTGCCAAGTACAAATTTTACTTGTTCTTTAGTCATGCCAATTTGAAGCTTGTCGATATCTTTTTGTTCTAAAAAGTTTCCCTGAGGAATGTCAAAACGATAGACCCAGCTTGAGCAGGCAGAAAGAGATAGGGCAATAGTAATGGCTAAAATGCGAAATAACATGTTTTTTCATTTATCCTAATAAGTTCGAATGGGGATGATAACTAAGCCCGCGAAGAGATACAAAACTATTTTCAATTTATTTTGCACCTTTGTGCCTCAACTCGGTTTATTTACTTAACGTTAAAATTAATTTATTAACCGGCAAGTAACTCTTGAGCATTAGCCAAGCTGTTATCTGTTATTTTATTCCCCGCTAATAAGCGAGCAATTTCTTGGACTCTGCCATTAGCACTTAGTTCCGTTACTTTTGTTTCTGTAAACTCGCCATCGGTTAATTTACTGACAAATAACTGTTGATGCCCTTTGCAAGCGACCTGTGGTAAATGTGTTACACAAATAACTTGGGTGTTTTGGGCTAATTCTTGTAGCTTGCTACCGACCATTGCCGCTGTTGGGCCACTGATACCGACATCAACTTCATCAAATATTAAGGTCGGTGTGATCACCTTGTCCGCCAAAATAACCTGCATGGCTAAACTAATACGTGATAATTCGCCACCAGAAGCAACTTTGTTCATTGCTTCTAATTTTTGACCTGGGTTAAGGCTAATAAGAAAGTTTATTTCATCAAGGCCAAACGGTGATAAAGCTTCAACATTAACTTGCTGTACCGATACGTCAAATATGCCGTTGTTCATATTGAGCTCTTTCATGCTCAGCGTGATTTTTTTACTGAGTTTTTTAGCCGACTTTACTCTTGATGTTGATAACGCCTGAGCAGATTGTTGGTAATGTACCTTAGCTTTTTCAATGTCTATGTATGCTGTATCTAGTCTTGAACCGTCTGAATTTATGACATGTAAGGCTTGTTTTATCTCTAAGTGTAACGTTGGCAAATGCTCGGGTGCCACTTGATGTTTCTTAGCGAGTTGAATAGCGAGCGAGTAGCGGTCTTCAATCATTTGATAAGCTTCTGGGTCGAGTTCAAGCTTGTCGTAGTAGTGCTTTAGCTCATCATTAGCATCTTCAACAAGAATAAGTGCTTCGCTCAAGGTGTTAGCAATATTTGCTAACTTAGGATCCATATGAACTAAATCATTCAATTGTTCGCAGTTGTTTCTTAGGCTGTCTGAAATATTATGATTTTCGTTTTCAGACAAAGTTTGCAATGCTTTTAAAGTGCCGGTCAATAATGACTGACCGTTACTATGACGCTTGTAATCACTTTCTAGAATTTGAAATTCACCCGTTTGTAGTGAAAATTCGTCTAGCTCGGTCACTTGGTATTGTAATAATTGCAGTTTTGCTTCGCGTTGTTCTTTACTTTCTTGTAACTGTTTTAGTTCTGTATTGAGATTTCGCCATTGCTGATAGTAATATTGAACGTCGTCTAATAAGTGCTGATGATCGGCATACTCATCAAGTATTTTTCGCTGTTGTGCCGGCTTAACAATGAGTTGGTGATCGTGTTGGCCATGAATACTTATTAAAAATTGTGCAATATCTTTAAGTTGGGCAAGCGGAACTTGGCTACCGTTAATGTAGGCCTTTGAGCGTCCTTCAGCTGATATTACTCGGCGTAAAATACATTCACAATCTAACTCAGCATCGTGTTCGTCTGTTAGGGAGAGGCCATTTTTTTTAAGCCATTTTTGTGCGGAAATGTTTTTGTTAATATCAAAGGTTGCGGCTAACTCTGCTTTTTTAGTATTGGGTCTTACAACATTAGTGAGCGCTCTATCGCCTAAACATAAACCTAAGGCATCAATAGCTATTGATTTACCCGCACCTGTTTCTCCGGTGATGGTTGTCATACCTTTGCGCCAATCTATATCTAGGGAGCGCACAATGGCGAAGTTTTGAATGTTAAGATGTAAAAGCATGAGAAACCAATTCACTGTATAAATATGTATACCTGTTAATTTATACAGTAAAGTGGTTTTGTGCAAGTGTTAATCGAATAAAAATTCAACAGCTTGAATTTGTTAAAAATTAATAAAGCTTATTGCCCCAACTTAATTTATTACGCAGTACATTAAAGTAGTCATGGTCTAGAGGATGAACTAATCTCAGCGTATATTCACTTTTTCTAATAATAACTTCATCACCTGGTAATACCGCTAAAATAACATGGCCATCACAACTTACTTGTAAGTTTTCATAGTTCTCATTGGCGAGTAATAATTTTATTTCACTATTGCCGTCGACGACTATGGGTCTACTGGTCAGGGTGTGTGGAAACATCGGCACCAACGATAAGGCATTTAAATTGGGTGTTAAAATTGGACCACCTGCCGACATTGAATAGGCGGTTGAGCCAGTAGGTGTTGACACGATTAAGCCGTCAGAGCGTTGGCTGAACATAAAGCTACCATCAATGTAAACTTCAAATTCAATCATGCTGGCTACTTTTCCTGCGTGTAGCACTGCTTCATTGACCGCACTGTTAGAGCTTTTCAATTTTCCGTGGCGATAAACTTCTGCCTCAATAATAAAACGTTGCTCAGCGCGCGACTCGCCACGTAAAATTTTCTCAAGTGGTTCAATTAATTCATCGGGCGATAAATCGGTAAGAAAGCCTAAGTTCCCTCTGTTTACACCAATAACACCGATATCAAAACATGATAGAACCCTTGCGGCACCTAACATATAACCATCACCGCCCACGACTATAGCCAGGTCAGCTTGTTCACCAATTTCTACTAGGGTACCAATCGTTAGATTATCGATATCGATTGATGGGCCAACTGAGCTTTCAATTAATACCTGATAGCCTTGACTGGTAAGGAATTGATAGAGCGCTGTTATTGTTGCGCTGGCTCCTTCGTGATTTGGTTTGCCTATTAAACCTATAGTGTTATAAATTTTGCTCATGTCTACGCAGTAAGTTGTTTGTATCTTAGGATTAATAATAGTTTCGCTGTATTTTCATGGCTTGTAAAGTTGACTTTTTTATAAATTATTTACTGAGTAGCATTTTGATTAAATTTCCGCTTCAGCGAGATTTGAAAGATTTAGGGCTAAGGTATTAATTGAAGAGAATAGTTCTTCATTGTCAAAACTAATAACCTAGGCTGTAGGCCTTTTAAAATATAACTTTTGACGTTTTTTGGCGATTAGATACCTGCAGGTAATTGCTTTTATATAGAGTGACTTTATACAAAAAAATGATATTTTTCCTCAAAACACTGACAAGCGCTCAGTAACAACAAACTTAATTAAATTGGTATTTAAGCTTGAATCGTAGCAAGAAGTCCCCATAATTAGCGTTATCAGATTTATATAACCTTTATATTGTTAAATATATTATTAGTTTATTTTGGAGCTTTCATGACTAATGAGTCAACAGAAAACAAAAATACAGCTGAAGCATCAACAGAAGCTTTAACGCCCGAAGAAATTATGGCGCAAGAAATTATCGACCAAGCTGAAGAGCAAGTCGAAGTTCAACATATTCATGCCCATGAAGTGATTAGTGCCGAGCAAGAAAAGATTAACGAACTTGAGTTAAGCCTTTCTTCAGCGCAAACCACTATTGCAGATCAAAAAGACTCTGTAGTTCGTGCTAAAGCCGAAGTTGATAATATTCGCCGCCGTAGTGCACAAGACGTCGATAAAGCACGTAAATTTGCTTTAGAAAAATTCGCTGCTGAAATGTTAGTGTCAGTAGACAATTTAGAACGTGCTTTACAGAATATAGATAAAGAAGATGAAAACAATACCGGCATTATTGAAGGTCTTGAATTAACCCTACAAGGTTTAATTGCTTCGTTAGAAAAATTTGGCGTTAAAGGAGTTGATCCACAAGACCAACCTTTTAATCCTGAATTACATCAAGCTATGTCTATGCAAGAAGTTCCAGGCGTTGCGCCAAACACCGTTATTGCTGTGATGCAAAAAGGTTATGAACTCAATGGCCGTTTAATTCGTCCAGCGATGGTAATGGTTTCTAAATCTGCTCCGGTAGTTGATACCACAGCATAAAAAATATCATTAAAAAAAGCGGTAAGAAGTTTCTATAAAACTTCTTACCGCTTTTTTGTTTTTAGCAGGCAAATAAGTTTTATTAGGGTGTTTTATCGCTATCGGTGAGAAACAACAAAAAAATCTTCACAAATAGCTAAATAATGAAATAAATTTACTTTTTTTCTTGGAAATTAGTTGAAAAGGATTTTACTGCCCCCACTATTTGTTTCATCAACAGGTTTATTAAAAAATCTTACTTTAATAAGCTTTATTTTAATTAGTATTCGGAGATCCTCAAGATGGGCAAAATAATCGGTATTGACCTAGGGACAACAAACTCTTGTGTTGCTGTACTAGATGGCGGCAAAGCACGTGTAATTGAAAATGCAGAAGGCGATCGTACAACTCCTTCAATTATTGCATACACAGAAGATGGCGAAACGTTAGTAGGTCAACCTGCTAAACGCCAATCTGTTACAAACCCAAAAAATACATTATACGCCATTAAGCGTTTAATTGGTCGTCGCTTTGAAGACGAAGAAGTTCAGCGTGATATTAAAATTATGCCATTTGGTATTGTTAAAGCTGACAACGGCGATGCTTGGGTTACAACACGTGATAAGAACGTTGCGCCACCACAAGTTTCAGCTGAAGTTTTAAAGAAAATGAAAAAAACTGCTGAAGACTTTTTAGGCGAAGCAGTAACAGAAGCAGTAATTACAGTTCCTGCTTACTTCAATGATTCACAACGCCAAGCAACTAAAGATGCGGGTCGTATTGCTGGTCTTGAAGTTAAACGTATTATCAATGAGCCAACTGCTGCTGCTCTTGCTTACGGCATGGACAAGCAAGAAGGCGATAAAGTTATTGCTGTTTACGACTTAGGTGGTGGTACTTTCGATATTTCAATTATTGAAATTGATGAAGTTGAAGGCGAGCACACGTTTGAAGTATTAGCGACCAACGGTGATACTCACTTAGGTGGTGAAGATTTTGATAACCGTTTAATCAACTATCTTGTTGCTGAATTTAAGAAAGACCAAGGTATGGATTTAACGACTGATCCTCTTGCAATGCAGCGTTTGAAAGAAGCAGCAGAAAAAGCTAAATGTGAGCTTTCTTCAGCACAACAAACAGATGTTAACTTACCTTACATCACAGCTGACGGCAGCGGCCCTAAGCATATGAACATTAAAGTAACGCGTGCTAAATTAGAGTCTTTAGTTGAAGACATGGTTAAAGCAACGTTAATACCATTAGCACAAGCGCTTAAAGACGCAGACTTATCAGTAAGTGATATCAATGATGTTATCTTAGTTGGTGGTCAGTCACGCATGCCAATGGTACAAAAAGCAGTAACAGAATTTTTCGGTAAAGAACCTCGTAAAGATGTTAACCCTGATGAAGCCGTTGCCGCTGGTGCAGCAATACAAGCAGGTGTTCTTTCTGGTGATGTAACTGACGTACTTTTATTAGACGTTACGCCATTATCATTAGGTATCGAAACAATGGGCGGCGTGATGACGAAAGTTATCGATAAAAACACCACTATCCCAACTAAACAGTCACAAACCTTTTCTACAGCTGACGATAATCAAGCTGCGGTAACGGTTCATGTTGTTCAAGGTGAGCGTAAGCAAGCGTCTGCAAACAAATCTTTAGGTCAATTTAACCTTGAAGGTATCGATGCAGCACCACGTGGAACACCACAGATTGAAGTAACTTTCGATATTGATGCTGATGGTATTTTACACGTAACAGCTAAAGATAAGAACACAGGTAAAGAACAGAAGATTACCATTAAAGCTTCTTCTGGTTTATCTGATGAAGAAGTAGAACAAATGGTACGTGACGCAGAAGCTAACGCTGATGAAGATGCTAAGTTTGAAGAATTAGTTAAAGCACGTAACCAAGCTGACGGTCTAGTTCATACCACTCGCAAGCAAATTGTAGAAGCGGGCGATGACTTACCAAGCGAAGACAAAGAAAAAATTGAAACAGCATTAACTGAACTTGAAACTGAGATCAAAGGCGACGATAAAGAAGCGATTGAAGCTAAATCTCAAGCCGTTATCGAAGCATCAGCTAAGTTAATGGAAATTGCTCAAGCGAAAGCCGGTGCTCAAGAAGGCGCTCCTGAATCAGACGGCGCTGCGCCAGCTGATGACGATGTTGTTGACGCTGAATTTGAAGAAGTTAAAGAAGACAAATAGTCTTTAATAACGGAAAATATATAAGCGCTGGTTTAAAAACCAGCGCTTCTTACGTTAAAAATCGTTATAAAATGCCATTGAAAATAGCTAACTATTTATAATGTCATTTTACTTAATTAATATCTAAAATTTCAACACCAGTTAAAAGAAGTCACTATGTCAAAACGCGATTATTATGAAGTGCTAGAAGTATCAAAAGATGCGTCTGAGCGTGATATCAAAAAAGCCTACAAACGTTTAGCGATGAAGCTTCATCCTGACCGTAATGCCGGTGATAAAGACAAAGAAGAGCTATTTAAAGAAGTTAAAGAAGCTTATGAAATTCTAAATGACGACCAAAAACGTGCTGCATTTGATCAGTACGGTCATGCGGCATTTGAACAAGGTGGCAATGGCGGCGGTGGTTTTGGCGGTGGCTTTGGCGGCGGTGGTCAA
>NZ_JACGVZ010000014.1:0-119287 GCF_014077465.1 Colwellia sp. BRX10-4 | reverse complement strand
GTGTTGGCGTCGGCGTTGGCGTAGTGCCACCCACTAGAGTCCATGCGCTTTCCCACGCAGAACCAGTACCCGGTGCGTAAGCCCAACCAGATTCGGAAGAACACCAGCCAGCAACATCACAACGGTATGATTGACCACCATTGCTCACAATATCATCTGCAGCATAAGCTGTGCCAGCTACATACGTACCTGTCGGCGTAGGAGTCGGCGTTGGTGTAGGAGTTGGCGTTGGTGTAGGTGTAGGAGTTGGTGTAGGCGTAGGAGTTACATCACCAGAACATTCATGTTTTAGAGACCAACTATCGTCACTTCCCGGTGTTGATTTTGTCCACCACATAGCACTGTAAGCATTGCCATTAAATTGCATAACATCACCGAGAATAGCGTGTTCAGGGTTTCCCTCCCAGTCTACTTGAGGAAAATCGGGGTAAACATTGATGCCCTCACAGCTTTGTGCTGCAAATGTATTTGTTGAGATCACTGTGGTTGCAGCAAGTGATAACGCGATAAAAGTTTTATTTGGCCTGAAGCCTGCTTGTTTGAGTTTCATTAAAATTCCCATATTTAATTTATTATTATTTTTTGTTTAATACCGCATGGATCATACTTGAAGATCTTTTAAATAGTCCCTGTGTTTTTCTTGCCCGTTATGTTTATTTTTCATGCGTATTTCAAACTATCACGCTATTGACAGCGCTGTCAACTAGCTATTTTATTTGATGTTGCTATAAATTTAAAAATATACTTAAGGATAAAATAAATATAAACAGCTAATAAATAACAAGTAAGTAAAAAATCACTAAAACATTGATGGGTTTTGATGGAGGGAGTTATTGAAAGTAGGATAAAACCAATTCTAAATACTTTTCTAGTGAAATCTCATCATTGGAGCAGACTATCCAACCTAATTGTTATATGTTCCCCATCAAAATTTTGAGAGTAAATAAATGGCTCTGTTCCATCTAATTGTTGTCTTTACCTTAAAAAAGAGTTTAACTTATTTAAGGTAAAGACAATGAAGACAAAATCATTTCGATGCCAACTTAACCATATCACTAAAACACTTTTAGCCATGACACCAGCTCAAAGGCTGACTGTTCAGCAAGTTATTCAAGCATTTCAACCCGAAATCACTATTAATGAGCTGATACAACCTATTTTCGATTCTTCGCCTCAATGCCCGCATTGTAATTGTCTTCACTTTACTAAGTGGGGAAAAGCAGTATCAGTACAGCGTTATAGGTGCTCTTCATGCCATAAAACATTCAATAATAAAACAAAAACACCTTTAACCCAATTACATAAGTGTGAGTTGTGGGATAAATATGCAGAATGTATGTCGTAAAGACTTACGCTACGAGAAGCTACTGCTATTTGTAACATTAACTTAAAGACATCATTTCATTGGCGTCATCGTTTCTTAATGGCTCAATCGGCGCATAATCATGAAAAACTATCCGGTATTATTGAAGCTGATGAATTTTTTATGGCGTACTCTGAAAAAGGTAGCAAGCAACTAAAATACAACCGAAAAGCGAATAAACATGGCGGTCAAATGAGTAAAAAACATAACAAGAGTAAAGTGACTGTTCTACTTTCAATAGATCGCAGTGAACATATGTTAAGTCAGGTATTAGAGGCAAATACTAAAGCAGAAATACAGGCACATTTACAGCCATATATAGCTCAAGAGTCAGTCTTATGTCGTGATGATGCTCATGCCTATGAGGATAGCGAAAGTGGTAAAATGCGAACACAAGCGACTTATTAGTACAAAAAATAGAGTTATTGATAAGGTTTATCATATCCAAACAGTTAATGGTGCTATAGCCCACTTTAAAGATTGGACTGAAAGAAGAATGCGGAGTATTGCCACGAAGTATTTACCTCATTATCTCGCTTGGTTTAAAGAAACGAGAGCTAATCTAGATAAAAGCAAATATTGGCAGCTTCATATCAGCACCAACATTAATATGGAACAGAGCCAAATAAATATAGGGTGAAGTCTTGATTTATGAACTCTAAAGTTATTAAATTTCAAAATTTATTCTGTACTTCCTCCATATATTCAAGAAGCAGAAATTGAGCTTTAAACGTTGTTAATGTAGATAAAGTGATGCTTAGCTTTTATCTCACAATGGGGGCGATTGCGCCACAGAGTGTTTAATCTAAATTTATTTAAAACTTACGTGATTCAATCTCAGCTTTGGAGATTTGAGATCTAATTCAGTGCAAAAATTTTAGGCACAATCTCAATTGTGAATGGATGCGAATTTTTATATAAAAACGATAACTTTACGACCCCTGACCTGCCGTTTTCAACTCAAAAACTAACTTCCGCTTTTGGCTAGCTGAAGTCATAAGGTATTCATTGATGCTAATGTCTGCAATGTCAGATCAGAAGTCATCAGTGTATGATTAATATTGCCGACTGCTTTAAGTTTTGGAGGTGACGTTAGTAACGTTAGCACTACCATCAACAATGTGCACATTTTGACATTAGGTGACCTCTGATGAATCTTAATATTCTTGGAATGATTGCTAAAGGCAGTCGCTGCCAAAAAAGAAGTCATAGTATCCAGTGCCTGCCCCCCCTTTTAGGGGCAAAGCGAACAAAGAACAGGGTGACTTAAACCGAATATTAAGAATTTATCCATGGTAACATCAAAAGTTTGTATTTGATTTCTCAGACTTCGTTATGCTCAAAGTAAATATTAATAATAGAGTTTTCAGTACTTGGGTACGTTCTAAAGAATCTAAGGCTTAAATATTGTTAAGTAAAAACCATTATATGACTTTATCAATTGTAGATACTCTAAATATGTTAACTTAGGCATAATGCGATAACGTCATATGTTTTTTAGGGAAAAGGTAGGATATTATTCAGGAACTGCTCTACAGCCCTTTAAAATCGAAGAGGCATTTTAATGACCTTTAATGCCCATGCAAACAAACAGAATGCTATTTATTCCTTTACAATTCATATATTTAGTCACCAATCTCAATATATTTGACATCTGATTATTAGTGTTTTATACCAATAAAATCAATGATTTATGTATTTTTAATGTATTTAACAAAACTATCTTGAGCTATTTTTATAAGAAGGTAAAGAATAACTCTCGATAGAAAGTTACTTTATATCAAACTAAATTTAATGGCGTAATAAATCATATCAACACCACCAATTAAAATAATAGAAATTTACTGTTCCCACAGACTAAGGACTTAAATAACGCCACTATGACTTTTTCGTGTCTGAGTCGTTATCTCCATCATCTTTCTCAATATCTTCAATTTTTGGTGTACCGTTAGCATTAAATTCAGCTATCGCTTCACCAGAAGATTCCCAATGTTCTCTTTCTTCTTCCGTTGCTTTGGGCGAGAATAGCCCAGTAAAAGCATAGAAGATCCCAATAAGTGGTGCCATCCAGCAAGCAAAAGCAAGGGGAATATACAAAAGGTTTTCTATGTTGCCGTCAGCAATACCAAGACCTAGCGCTGAAATTACAAATGCACCACCCGCATTCCATGGAATAAGGGGAGACATTAATGTTCCACCTTCTTCGATTCCACGTGATAGATTTAAGGTTGAATAGCCCATACCACGATAAACAGGCGAGTACATTCGTCCCGGTAAAGCAATCGATAAATAAGGGTCACCGGCAACTAGGTTAGTCGCAAAGGCAGTACCAATCGCTGCAGTTTGAATACCGGCAAAACTACTCACCTTACTTTTAATAGCATTAATAATTGACTTCAAACAACCTGTTTTTTCGAGTGCACCGCCAAAGCCTAGTGCAATTAATATCAAGGAAATGGTCCACATCATCGATTGTATGCCCCCCCTATTTAACAAGCTGTCAATTTCTTCAATCCCTGTACTTATCGAGTAGCCATTATTGGCAAAATCAAAAATTGATTGCAAACTCTGCCCCTGTACAACCATTGCCGTTGCACCACCCGCAACAACGCCAGCGAATAATGATGGCATAGGGGGATATTTTTTTATCGCTAAACCCATGACAACCAAAGCAGGTAATAATACCCATCCTGAAATATAAAAGTTTTCGTCTAAGGTGTTAGTAATAGCGTCAATTCTTTCAAATGAAATGCTTTGAGTGTTGATGACGAAAAATCCAACCAACAAATAGATGATAAGAGCGATGAGCATAGCTGGGATGGTCGTTGCCATCATATTTTTTATATGAGAAAAAACATCGGTTCCAGTCACTGCAGGGGCCAAATTAGTTGTGTCGGAAAGTGGTGAAATTTTATCACCAAAAAAAGCACCAGAAACTACAGCGCCAGCTGTCCAATATGCAGGAATGTTAAAACCTTCGCCAATGCCCATTAAGGCCAAACCAACCGTACCGACACTCGCCCAACTAGTGCCAAGAGAAAGTGAAACAACAGCACAAATGACCATACCCGCAGCCAGAAATATTTCAGGCGAAAGGACCTTTAAGCCATAATAAATAATGCTGGGTACCGTACCGCTAGCAATCCAGACCCCAATAATCATCCCAACCGTTATTAAAACAGACACTGAAGGTAAAGCGACGTGAATAACGTGAAAAATTCCTCTTTCAATATCTTTCCATTTCAGCCCTAACTTAATGCCAACAATACTGGTAATGGCTAAACCAATGGCAAGGGGAATGTGTGGTTCGAAAACGCCAAAGTAAAATATTTGTGTCCCAAGAAGAAGCAGAGTTAACACGACAGGCGTCAAGGCAAGTAATAAACCCGGATTGGCATTTTTTGTCCGTTTCATTTAAGTACCTCATGTTTTGTTATTCATAGATTAGGTGAAGAACCGTCATCGTGATGGGTAAAGCAATAGGCAAATTTAACTTGTTACGGCTTTGAAAGCATCACTACATCGTCGATATAAAGGATAACAAAGGTAGGGTCACACATCATTCATCCTTTGAAGGCCATGCATTATTTGCTGATTTTTTTGATGTAAATTATTGATCAAATCCATAAGATACTCTTTACTATAATTGTTAATTATCAAGGGTAAAATAGATCTTAACCACATTTCTATCTTCTCATTTACCTCTAGCATTACAGTGGTTATTTTTCCACTGTTTGCATTAGGAGCTAACGCTAGTGTTTCTATATAAACTAATAACTGCTCGTCAATATCGTCATCGAACCACATTTCAAATGTTTTAATAGGCGCCTCTGTCAATGAGGTGATTAAATATTGATTTCTGACTTTTTGCTTGTCTGTTAAATAATGTAAAAACATTCTAGCTCGCTCTTGCTCTGTCACTTTAAGACTTCTCTCATAAAACGCTAGCGTTGCGGTATTCAATGTTATTAGGTGTTCAAATACTTCACTTAACTGGTGATAACGCATAACTTTCCTTCCTATTCTAAATTTTTGTGAGCCTATTTTCGAAGAACCTAACGATCAACTTATAAATTAAACAACGCCACTTGAATTTTCTGCTTATGAATAATTTAGTCATGTAGGATTTATTTTTACAACTTAAAGTAACAAAATATCAGCCTGCTAGATGTGCGCTAGCGCACATACTTAATTGATGTAGTAGAACAAAAATCAATTTTTAGCATTATAAAAAGCCTAAAGGGGGAGATGTTACTTATACCGCCAACATACATATTTAGATATAACCTAAACTACTGAAAATATTACAATATAGGGGTAATAAGCTTTGTAAATAAAAAAACCGTTAAGTTTTGTGTGATGGCGTACATATTTATTATCACATTCCGTGCAAAATAAAAGCCATAACCTAAAACTTAACTAATTTAACTGAACGTAACTATTGGGATTTAATATGAGTAATGAAAACGAACACAGTATCGCGACTTTTGCGGCTTTAAAAACTTGCATAGCAAATGGTGAAGTACAATCAGTAAAAGAATTATTAGCAAAGCAGCCAATACAAGCACTTGAGAAAAGCTATCTTATTGATTTGGCGTTGTTAAATAACAACCCCACTATAATAGAACTGATTAAAGAGAGTCCAATAAGAAAATAAATGTATTAAAAAATTAACATCACAAGTTAACGAGTGCCAAATACAAACACCAAGCATTCAATGGAATTACTTTTAACTTACAGGGCTGGGAAGCAACAAGAAAGGCTAGTCTCTATATTATTGATTACTTCATTCTATTGATAACAATGCGGCTATAGGCAAGAATGTTAAGCGATACGAAAAAGCTTTATCGTCTTAAATAGTCGCGCAACTTAACCTATTACTACGTTAGAGTTTAAGAATGGGGAAGGTATCGTAATATATTATCCATTTTTGTTAGCCAACGCTTATTTACCTTGGCTAACGGTAACCCTTAACAAAGTTTAATAACTTTTAATAATACTTACGGAGCTCGTTTTCATATTCAGGGTCAATAAACCGTTCCAGATCGAATGGTGGATTTTCCATTATTTTCTCAGCATTTACATTAACGGTTATAGAACAGTCAGTCCAATTGACTGCCTCAATACATTTATGACTAATCAAAACCTTGCGACCACCAGGTGCCCAATTACGCGTATCTATGACGATATACGAAATAGTCCAATTATCGTCATTTAAAATAAAGTCTTCAATATGGCCAATTTTTTGATCTTTCGCATAGATCTCAAATTTCTTAACGTCATTGGTTGAGTGTAAATGCCAATCTTCTGATTTTATTTGAGTATTATCCTTAGATAACCTTGTATCAACTAAGGGTTTGGGACTAGGAGAAGTTCTCCATAATCCTTCGTTCATCCAATAGTAAGCATAACCATAGAATTGAAATAATGTAGTTTCATATTCATGAGATATTTGTTGGTGTTCTTCAAGTGGAGGACTATTTTTAATTTTTTGTTGAGTTAAATCAACAGGGAATTTGTACTGTTCCCACTGAGGTTCTTGCAGTGAGATTGTGCTGATTAATATTTTTCGTTCTCCACAGAGCCATTTTTTAGTATCAGGAACTATGTAACGTATTACCCATAATTTATCGTCAAAGAGGAAATCTTTGCAAAGACCTATTTTTGTGTCAATACCTTGTAATTGAAAACGCATAAGTTCATTGAGACTTCGTAACATTGTCCTACCCTTCTATATTAATTAAACTTTAATTGTCGAAAGTCATGACTTTTATCATACTCGGTCAGTTATTTTTCGTATGTACGTCAACGCACTTAAGGCTGATATTTTCATTCCCAAATATGGAGATTTATACGCTTGTTCTGCTCGATATAGATATAAATAATGGCAAATTCAATCAACGTGAACTTTCTTATAAAGAAAGTTCACTCTTGCATAGTGGTAGCTTTGTCGTTTGAGGTCCTTATTCTTCCTGATTTGACGTCTGAATTTTCTTTGCTAGCACAATGTAGAACGCTGGCAACACGTACAATGTTAATATAGTGCCAATACCAAGCCCTGCAACAATAGTAATACCAATCGCAAAGCGCGACTGTGCGCCTGGACCAACGGCAATTAATAGTGGGATCATAGCCACAATAAGTGCCAGCGACGTCATAATAATGGGTCTCAAGCGAATCGCAGCCGCTTCAATTACCGCCTCGCGTTTATCACGCCCTCGCTGTTGAAGAGTATTCGCGAATTCCACGATGAGAATACCATTTTTTGCGACTACACCAATTAGAGTGATCAGGCCCACTTGCGTATAAATATTCATTGAAGCAAAACCAAGCATAATAAAAGCCATAGCGCCGGCAATAGACATAGGTACAGACACCAGTATAATAAGGGGATCGCGCCAACTCTCAAATTGTGCCGCCAGCACAAGGTAGATAACGAGTAACGATATAAAGAAGGTAACGATTAGTGCGCTACCAGAATTTTCGAATTGCCTAGACTCGCCCTTAAAATCGTAGCTAAAGCCCCGTGGCAAGATATCAGCAGCCTTGGCTTTCATAAAACCAACAGCATCTCCCATGGGTACTGATGGCACAGGAATACCTTCAATTGTGATCGAATTTAGCTGATTAAATTGTGTCCTTGACGAGGGTTCTACATCATGTTCGAAATTAACGACCGAGCCAAGTGGAACCAACTCGCCAGAGTCAGCCCGGATGTAATAATCGTTTATTGCCAGCTCACTATCTCTAGCGTAACGCTCAATCTGAGGAATAACTTCGTAGGAGCGCCCTTCCATATTAAAACGATTAATATAGCCACCGCCAAGCATACTACTGAGCTCCTGGCCAATTTCCTCCATCGACAAACCTAAATCTGCAGCGCGATCTCTGTCAACCTTTACCCGAGTAACTGGCTTGTCGATATCGATTGATTTTTGCACGAAGGTAAAATTGCCACTTTGCATGGCGGCTCCAACCAATTCATCTGCCACCTGGTTAAGCTGATTAAAATCACTCCCTGAAGTCACTACAAACTGAAAAGGTAAACCACCACTGGAACCAGGCAAGGAGGGGATCGGGAATAATGCTGTTTTTAAACCAGTAATATTTGCCACAGATGCCTGTAGTTGAGGCATTATGTCGAACTGCGATATATCACGTTCGCTCCAAGGTTTCATTTTGAAACCACCAAATACAGCATCTGAGCTTGTCATACCCACCAGCATAAATGTCTCGTCGTAACCTGGCACCTGCTCAAACGCTGTCTGCATTTCAGCGCCATACTTTTGCAAGTATTCAAGGGTAGCAGTCTGTGGCCCTTTGCCCTGAAATAGAATAATGCCACGGTCTTCAGTGGGTGCCAGCTCTTTTTCACTTAACATGACCATAAAAAATATCGACACGAGAACAACCAATGCAAACATGATCACAGGTGACACTGCCTTAACAACGATAGTCAATGAGCGCTGATAAACGTTGGCGAGCTTTTCAAACAAGCCTTCTACAGCACTTTCAAAACGCGACGACTCTCCATGAGGTTTCAGTACCTTGCTAGCTAGCATAGGCGATAAGGTCAAGGCGATGATCCCTGAAATAACGACCGCGCCTGCAAGGGTGAAAGCAAACTCAGTAAATAGCGAGCCAACTAACCCTCCCATAAAGCCAATAGGTGCATAAACAGCAACCAGCGTGATTGTCATCGCAATGATTGGACTTGCCATTTCTCGCGCGCCAATGATCGCAGCCTCCTTCTTTGACTTACCATTAACGATGTGACGATGGATATTTTCGACAATAATAATCGCATCGTCGACGACTAAGCCAATGGCCAAAACAAGTGAAAGTAATGTCAGTAAATTGAGTGAGAAACCCAGTACAAGCATTATAAAGGCACTACCAATCAGTGAGAGTGGAACCGCTAGTGATGGAATGATGGCAGCGCGAAGGGAGCCAAGACACAAAAACACAATAACAAGCACAATACCTATTGCCTCGATCAACGTTTTAATGACCTCATTAATTGAATCGTCGATAAATTCTGATGCATCGTAAGGCAGCTCAACCTGCAAACCAGACGGTAGCTGAGACTTAATATCAGGAAGAAGTTCTTTTACCCGTTCTGCCACAGACAGCGGATTTGAGCCAGGAGAGAGGCTAATAGCCACGTAGGTCGATGGTTTTCCTTTGTATAATGCAATGTTCTCGTAGGTTTGCGATCCAAGTTCCACCCTCGCAACATCCTTGAGACGAATAATCGTGTCTTCAGTTGATTTGATAACAAGATTCTTGAACTGTTCAGTGTTAGAAACGTCAGTGTTACTGGTAAGACTAATCTTTATTAACTCTCCTTTTGTTTGTCCAACACCAGAGAGATAATTGTTTTCGCGCAGGGTCTGAACAATCTCGGTCGAGGTAAGATTAACCGCAGCAAGTCTTTGGGGGTCTAACCAAACTCTCAGAGCAAAACGCCGTCCTAAAAGTTCAGCTTTACCCACACCCGATAGTGCCTGTAGTTTTGGCTGTACTTCACGAGCAAGATAATCGGTGATTTCTGGTACCCGCATAGTCTCACTGAAGAAAGCAATGTACATAAGCGCGCGACCTTCACCTGTTGTCGAATTAATAACAGGGTCTTGAGCGTTTACAGGTAATGCGTTCCGCTGACTAGCGACTTTAGATTGGATCTCGGCTAACGCGTCATTAGCATCATAATTAAGTTCCATCTGTGCTTCGATAGTTGAAAACCCCTGCGTGCTCGAAGAGCTTAAGAAGTCGATGCCTTTAGCTTCGGCGATGGCCTGCTGCAAAGGTTGGGTGATAAACCCCTGAATTAGTTCGCTGCTAGCACCTGGATATGCAGTCGTAACCGTGACTTTAGTGCTTTCTAGCAAAGGATATTCGCGGATCTCCATTTCCATGATGGACCGTACACCAACCAGTAATATCAGCAAGCTTACTACCGTGGATAAAACGGGCCGTTTTATGAATATGTCTGTAAAACGCATGGCTATTTTACTCCTGTGCTAACAGAAGCAGGGTCGCGTGAGGAGTCGTTCTGCTTGATTTTTACTTGCTGGCCAGCCCTGAGGCGCAAGAGGCCTGAGGCAATAATACGCTCTCCAGCTTCAAGTCCTTGCCTAACTTCTGTCATACTTACTCGTTTAAAACCTGTTTCTAATGTTCGGCGCTCAGTAACTAGTTGACCCGCTGAATTTTCTGTTAATACATAGGCAAAGTTACCGTAGGTGTTGAATGATATTGACGTGTTTGGGATCGCTACCACCTCTCGAGGACCTTCTGCGAAGGTTCTGACAGTAGCAAACATTCCAGGTTTGAGTCCTTGTTGTAAATTAAGAAGCTGAGCACGTAATTTAACGGTCCGTGTTTCAGGTGTGACCGAACTGTTGATAGCGGTAACAGACCCCTTAAATACCTCAGAACCTTTTGCCGCAACAGTGACTTCAACAGGATCTCCGATATCAACACTGAACAGCTCTATTTCAGAAAGTGTATATTCGACAAGAATTGGGTTAAGCATATTGATTTCAACGATAGGCGTACCTACGAATAGATATTGGCCAATGTCGGCTAAACGGAGTCCGAGAACACCATTGAATGGTGCTGTAATGACTTTTTTGCCAAGTTGTGCCTCTGCCTCTTGCACCCTCGCTCTGGCAGAATCTTCCGCAGCCTTAGCTTTATCATAGGCTAACTGTGAAACAGCTCGTGTGAAAATCAGCTCGACGTGATGTTGAAATTCTTTCGATGCAAGCTGTTCCTCAGCCCTACTTTTTTTAAGTACGGCTTGTTCTATTTCGCTATTCAGTCGAATAAGGATGTCACCTTTTTCAACACGCTGACCCGATTCGAATAAAACCTCAGTCACAACGCCAGGCATCTCATTGGCGATCCGGACACCATTTATAGCCCTAATACTGCCAATTGATTGAATGCTCGTTTGCCAGTTAGCAATAACAACCTCTGTGGCTTCAACAACCGCAGGTGATCGTGGCTGAGAGAACTTCGCCTTTATTTGCTCTAGTTGATAGAACTTGTAGCCAAATACGCCACCAAGCAAAACAAGCAGTAAAACTATAGCCATTGCAAAGCGTGAAAAAGTGCCCATTCTGGTGATATCCTTTTGAGTAAAATAGGTGAATAACGTTGAAATATATAACGAGTTTAATTTCAGAAAATTGAAGAGTGAATACTCAACCTACTTATTTGAAGCTCTTAGCACCCACGATGTTTTTTCATGAATTCGCATTCGGTCAGAAACAAGCGATACCGTTGATTCATCGTCTAATTGATGAGCCACTTTTAAAACGTCACGTGCGGTCTTTATAATTGTTTCATGCCCAACAGTTAATACTGCAATCATTTCCGTGGCATTAGGAACACCATCCACCTCGTGGATTGAGCTTAATCTGTAAAATTCTTTATAAGTGCCTGGCGCGGCAACATCAAGCGTTCTAATACGTTCAGCAATGTCGTCTACAGCAATTGCCAATTCTGTATATTGATCCTCAAACATTAAGTGTAACTCTCTAAACCTCAACCCCGTAACATTCCAGTGAAAGTTATGTGTTTGTAAATAAAGCGTATAAGAGTCTGCTAGTAATTTTTTTAATCCTTCAGCGATTTTACTTCTATCTTTTTCATCAATACCAATATCAATGATGCTCATAATTACTTTTCCTTTTTTCATTAAAAAAATCAGTATAGGGAGGCGATTTTTACCGCTCCACCAAAAACATAGTGTACGACTTTATCGATTTAGGCTCTGTGCGATATCGAACCAAAAAACGTTTGGCTGATGAGTATACGTTGAATAACTCTATTGGCTTTAGGTTGCCTGCCGATAGTTATTGTAGATTTATAACAATATCTAACGGCTAACAATGGGTTATTAACTAATATTCTTCCTCTAAAGTCATAAGCGATGTGTTACCACCAGCAGCGGTAGTATCAATGCTAACTGATTTTTCTGTTAATAAACGCTGAATTAAATTATCCAAATATTCAGAACTGATCACCGGTAATATTGCGCCTTGACGTTCCGCTAACTTCTCACTGATATAATGTTTTCGGTCGCAATGACTATCAACAACAACACCTGACAAAGCAGGATGCGCTAACAGCGCTGATAAATGACATAACTTGGCAACTTGAAAAACATTTTCATCTTCGCCTGTTGCAACAAACTTATCTCTAAAGGCTAAAGCTTCCTGATAAAATAAATCAGAGACAACCGTAATAACCGTATTACCCGTTGCCAACGCCGTTATAATAGACATCAACAAAAACTGAAAGCTGACATTTTTATCCGCAAAACAAATAATATTACCGCGGTTTTCTAAATACAACATATTAGACTCACCTGTTGGCCCAGGCAGAGTTAGTGGTTTTTTCAGGTGCTTTTCAATACGTATTAATTGTTCACGAGCCGCTGTTAACGTAAGATTTAGGTCATCAAATAAATCATCAACAATATCAACATCAGCAATTTTGGCTAACAATTGACGCACGCAAGAAATACGCGTATTTAACTCTGTTAAACGCCAGCATTTTTGCGCAACATCGGCCTTATCCATAAGTAAAACCGCCTCTTTTTCAGCTTTTTCATCTCCCTCTAACACTGTCTCTTGTGATGGCGATATATTAAGTTTCGCCGCATCAGGGGTAGATTTTTCTTTCACTAAGCGCGTTAAATAATTGGGACCCCCTGCTTTTGGCCCCGTCCCCGAAAGACCTCGACCACCAAAAGGTTGGACACCAACAATGGCGCCAATGATATTACGGTTGATATAAACATTACCGGCACGTGACCGCTTAGCTAAATCAAAGGCACGGTGTTCTATACGCGTATGAATACCCATGGTTAAACCAAAACCTGTACCATTAATTTTATCGATAACCCCTTCTATCTCTTTACCTTTAAAACGTACAATGTGCACACAAGGACCAAAGACTTCTTTTTCTAACACACTAATATCTTCAATTTCATAAAGACGCGGGGCAAAAAAGAAATGCTCATTATTCTCTACCTCGGCAGATATTTCACATTGATATAATAACTGACCATGTGTTTTCATATAATCGCTGTGTGCATTTAAAACGCCGAGTGCTTTTTTATCTATAACGGGCCCTACGTCAGTGCTTAAGTACGCTGGATTACCGACATGTAATTCTGCTAAGGCGCCTTTAAGCATTAAAATCACATTATCAGCAATATCTTCTTGTAAAAATAATACCCTAAGCGCAGAACAGCGTTGACCTGCCGATTGAAATCCTGAAGAAATAACATCGTCAACAACTTGCTCAGGCAAGGCAGTTGAGTCAACTATCATACAATTTTGTCCACCCGTTTCAGCGATAAAAGGCACCTGATCGCCACCTCTAACAGCCAAGGTTTGCGAAATTATTGTCGCTGTGTCACTAGAGCCAGTAAAAATAACGGTTTTAATACGATCATCTGTAATAATCACACTACCCACTTTACTACCACGGGCAATAACCTCTTGCACAACGCCTTCAGGTAGTCCAACAGATTTCATCAGTTCAATGGTGCGCAGTGCAATCAAACTGGTTTGTTCAGCGGGTTTTGCCAATACAGTATTACCCGTAACAATGGCTGCAGCGATCTGCCCTAAAAATATCGCTAATGGGAAATTCCATGGGCTGATACAGAGCACTACACCACGAGCTTCGAAACGTTCGTCTTCTGCAAGAATAATAGCTTTTTCAGCGTAATAACGACAAAAATCAACCGCTTCACGTACTTCATCGATGCCATCTTGAGCTGTTTTACCCGCTTCTTTAATACATAAGGCGATAAGCTCGTCCATATGATGTTCAAGAATATCGGCAACGCGGCACAATAACGCTGCGCGTTCAGATACTGGTGTTTGTGACCATGATGAAAATGCTGTTTTAGCCAACGTTATCATTGCCAGCATTTCATCTTCGTTGTGATGAAGATAAAAGCCTATTATTTCAGTTTGGTTGGCAGGATTTTTAACGGCTACAGCGCCTTCTGGAACGTTACTTTCAGAGAGTAGATGATCAGTAAACCAGCTATCTAAAAACGACTTTAAGGGTGTGATTGTATTAATATCAGCTAAATCGACGCCTTTAGAATTATCACGACCAAGACCTTTTTCATCATGGTATAAGGCTATGGGTTTGGTGATTTTGTTGTTATATTTATCTTTTAAACGCTGCGTTTTTTCAACGGGATCTCTCAGTAAAGATTCAACCGGTTGAGTCTCATCAACAATGGCATTAACAAATGAAGAGTTAGCTCCATTTTCTAGCAAACGCCGCACTAAATAAGCTAATAGCTCTTCATGATGACCAACTGGGGCGTAGATGCGACATTGAATATTTTCACTAGAAACTATTTGATCATACAAAGAGTTCCCCATGCCATGTAAACATTGAAATTCAAACCCCTCTTTATTGCCATCAACGAGTTCAAGAATGGCGGCAACAGTGTATGCATTATGCGTAGCAAACTGTGGATAAATGGTATCTCTGTAGGCTAATAATTTCTTTGCACAAGCGCGGAAAGAAACATCAGTAGAAGATTTTCGCGTAAATACAGTGAAATGCTGATGGCCATCTTTTTGAGCATTTTTAATTTCAGTATCCCAATAAGCGCCTTTTACTAAGCGGACCATCATTTTTCGGTCAACTCGCACCGTTAATTCACGTAACCAATCAACGACAAAGATAGCCCGCTTTTGATAAGCTTGTAATGCCATACCAAAGCCAGTCCAATTTGCTAAATCACTATCACTAAAAACCGCTTCAATAATATCAAGTGATATATCTAAGCGTTCAGACTCTTCGGCATCAACGGTTAAACCAATATTGTAGCTTTTAGCTTGTAAACAAAGCGCCTTAAGTTTTGGCACAACTTCAGCCATAACGCGTTCTTTGTGGTTAAATTCATAACGAGGATGAATAGCAGAAAGCTTCACTGAAATACCCGGAACTTTACGAGGATCATTTTTATCCGTAGCACGCGCTACATTCCCAATCGCGTCTATTGCCTCTTGATAAGCTTTAAAATACTTATCAGCATCATTCATCGTACGGGCACCTTCACCGAGCATGTCAAATGAATAGACATAGCCTTGCTGCTCTTTATCGGCAGCACGCTCAGTTGCGGCAATGATTGTTTCGCCCATCACAAACTGCTTACCCATAATTTTCATGGCGTAGTTCATTGATTTACGAATAACTGGTTCACCTAAACGACCGACAATCTTTTTCAATAACCCAAAGCTTTCCTTTTTGCGTTTATCGGCATAATTCACCATAGTGCCGGTAATTAACAAGCCCCATGAAGAGGCATTAACGAACAATGATTCACTGCTGCCTAAATGACTGTTCCATTGCCCTTGAGAAATTTTGTCACGAATTAAAGCATCTTGAGTATGTTTGTCTGGTACTCGTAACAAGGCTTCGGCCAAACACATTAAAACCACACCTTCTTCACTTGAGAGTGTGTATTCTTTTAATAAGGCGTCTATTGCACCATTACCTGACTCGACTTTACGAATTTGAACAGCCATTTTACGCGCTCTTTCCCACGCTCGACTTCTGGCTCCAACATTTACTTCTGCCAATGGTAAGATATGATCTACCGCGATTTTTTCATCGATACGGTAAAACTCACGAATTTTCTGACGAAAAGGACAGTCTGTATTAAACGAACCATTGAAAAGCATATAGTTATCCTTAAAAAATTATTAAATAGTCTTTTATAATCACTTAAGTGATTACAATTTAATTTATGCTACGAATGCTTTGTTAGCTCTTTGTCAATCATCGCCGACAAGATACGTAACAAAGTCTGTCCTTTTAATTTAAAAACTCTTTAGCTTTAGCAATCGAATAATTTACGGCTTGTGACAGTTCAAGTTTGGGCGGCATAACCAATTCATTTGGATCGACATGGACATCAAGCACACAGGCCTCAGTACGAGTAAATGCCTCTTTCAATGCGTCGACTAGCATTTCAGGGCGTTCTACACTCCAACCCTCACCACCACATAATCGAGCAAATTCAGCAAAATCTGGATTTTTTAATGCCGTTTTATAATTGGGGTAACCGCTGCTTTCTTGTTCCAGTTGAATTAGTCCCAATTTGGCATTGTTAAAAATAATAACCTTTATCGGTAATTTCCGATTGACCACGGTAATAAATTCTTGCATTAACATACTAAAACCACCATCCCCGATAAGTACTATTATCTGGCGATCAGGAAATTTTAATTGTGCGCCTATCGCGCCAGCCATGCTAAAGGCCATCGTGGCCAAGTTACCTGAAAGGGTAAATAGTTGGTGTTCAGTTACGGGTAAATGACGTGCAGCCCAAGCAGTCACCGTGCCAGTATCACAAAGAAAAATAGCATCTTTATTGGCAAGTTCGCCGATTGTTCGTGCTAGAAACTGAGGTTTTATTGGCGCTACTTGCGAGCTTTCTTTTTCGCCTTGTTCTCTTGACCATTTTATTTTCTGGTGACGACATTCATCAAGAAAATTTTTGTCATCTTTTTGGGGTAAATCAATAATTAATTGCTCTAGCACGCCACTTACCTCTCCAACTATCGATACATCGACAGGGCAACGTCGACCTATGTGTCGAATATCCTTGTCCACTTGAATGACTTTGGCTTTTCCAGGGTAATATTCTTTGTAGGGAAAATCAGTACCGAGCATAATAAGTAAATCACAATTATTTATTGCCTCAATTGATGGTCCCGTACCAAGTAAGCCAAGTCCTCCTAAGGAATATTCATGCTCATCTGGCAGTAATACTTTTGCTTTTAATGTTCTAATAAGTGGTGCATTGCATTTTTTCAACAAAGTAAGTAGCTGTTGACGCGCTGGAATAGCCCCTACACCCGCAAGAACTACAATTTTATTAGCTTGCTCAATTAGGCTAAGTGTATTGTTTAATGCTGATGCTAAAGGTTTTGCACTACCCGTTTCAGTGCCAGCGATTGGATGACAAGTAATACCTGCTTCTATTTGCTCCGTGGCTACATCTACAGGTAGGGCAATATGAGCAACTCCACTTTCAGTAATCGCACTATTACACGCTTGCTGGATGATCTCAGGGACACGATCAGCAGCAAACAAGGTTTGATTAAACACAGCGACATCAGAAAAAAGAGCGGATGAATTGATTTCTTGATGTGAGTTATTACCTATTTCAGAACGCGGTAACTGCCCCGTTATCGCTAGGACAGGAGCATGGTCGAGCTTAGCGTCGTACAACCCATTGAGTAAATGTATGGCTCCACCTCCAGCAGTACCGACACAAACGGCAAGCTTTCCGGTTAATTTTGCTTGGGCTGATGCGGCAAACGCCCCACTTTCTTCATGACGGACCTGGATGAATTCTATCTTTCCATTGCGGCGTATAGCATCCATCAAATCATTAATCGCATCACCTGGAATACCAAAGACATGGCGGACACCATATTTGTAAAGTGTCTCTACAATGTGGTCGACAACTTTACGTTTTTTGATTGTAGACATGTATTCCCCTTTCAATTTCAAATAAGTTCATCGATATTTACTTTAATAAAGCACAACGCTCATAGCGTTATGAATTTAACTATTATATTTACTCACTATTAACGACTTTCATCAGGCTCAATTGATTCATGAACATTATTTACTGCTGAAACTCCCGGAGTAAATAGTTGTCTGATGCTGCTTAACATCGTGTTATGTTTCCAATGCTCTGCTCGCACTAAACTCACTTTCAATAAAGCAATGTCTGGGTTATCCAATCCATCTTGAATCCATGTTTCATAACGTGACTCCCATAATTTAATCAACATAGCTTTACTTTTAATTACCTGAGTGATCCCAGATACCGAAATAAAATGGTTATCTTCTTTGATAAAACTAAGATTGACGAAGCTGTTTTCAGTCAATTCACCAATCAACTCTGAAGATAGCGTTGTAAAAAAGAAGAGTTCTCCTTCAGCACTAACTTCAACGGTTTCCATCGGTCGACTTTTCATTACTCCATCAGCAGACCTAGAAACGAGCATTGCTACATCACCTATATTAATGAGCTTTTGAATATGTGAGATCTCTCTCTGTAAATGCTTTTCACTTTGCATGCTAATTTTCTCCGATTAAATGTATTCAACGGTGATCTGTTTTTAGAGACGGCTAAGACAGTTAACATAAAAACAGTTAGATTTGATTTATTAAGCTAAATCTAAAAATATTATACGATGACAAGGGGGAAGGCTCTGTACGTTAGCGTACTGTCTAAAAAATGGCTTTTACCTAAACGGCTTAAAACTAATGCTGGTAAGTTGAAACAGAGGGTTTTTAAAGTGGTCTTAGCGCTGATTAACAGACTAAAAATAGTGTAAAATACTGTTTGAGGTTATAAAAAAAGTCTTTATTAACGATTATTTAAAACAAACGAATAGCTAAAGTGGTCTAGTTTAACCTATGGGTATAATTACCTTTCATCAGCTGATAACACTCACAAGCTTCCCGCTCTAAGCCCTTACGATTAAGTATCTGAATGGTACCTCGTGTATAGCTAATTAACTTTTTATCTTTTAATAAGCAAGCGGCTACTGTTATACCGCTTCTTCGAACGCCAAGCATATCAGCAAGAAATTGATGTGTTAGATTTAAATGAGTAGAATGTGCCCTATCATCAGTCATGAGTAACCAACGAGCAAGACGAGATGCTATGGGATGAAATCGCATGCAGACTAATGATTGAGAACCTTGCACAAACAAAATATAAAGGTAATCATTCAATCTTTTTAACAGTAATGGAAAGTTTTTCAGTTGATACTGAAATTGCTTAACAGATAAGCGCAGCGCCGTTCCAGACCCCTGAACAACAGCTCTATCAGGAGCCGATTGTACCCCTGAAATATTGGAAATACCCAACATACCTTCATTACCAATAATACACAATTCAAGCGGTGGGTGTCTCGTACCTGTAGTGACCAGTGAAATATACCCTGTTAAAGGATAAAATATGTACTCAATGCCTTGCCCACGCTCATGCAATATATCACCGGAGGTTAAATGAACCTGCTCGCATTGCGCTAGAATAGTTTTTCTGAGTTTATTTGGTAGCCCATCTAACAACTCATTGGTGACTTCTTGCTTTTCTTTTGATCGCATATGTTTGCTCTCTGATACAGAAAAATAATATTGCCTTAAATAATTAAAATTTAATTTATAGCAGCAATAGTCAAGTGTAAGCGTTATAAAATAGAGGATCTGTGCGCTGGCAAACATTACTTACTTATATGACTTTATAACTTACATATTTAAAATGATTAGTTCACTAAGCAATAGCGGTGTCTATAATGTCGCGAGATGTCGCGAGATGTCGCGAGGTTTTCTTCAATGCCAGCGCTAAAGTCTTAACGTTTTGATGCGGATATTGCAGGAAAATTTTTGATAAAAGTCAATGGCGTGACAGCCTTATTTAGCGCAATAGCTATTATTGTACTGAACATTACAAATTAATTAAAAAACATTAATAATCATATGCTTATGAAGATAAAAGACAGTCTTACTCACTAGGATAAATACCGTTAATTAAAGATTAATAACGTTTTTTGAGTGATAATAAACTTTTTCGTTTTCATGAGGGAGCAATCGGTCGGTTTCTTTTTTTACAACCGCGTAGCATTCACAACTTAAGCTTTCAAGTTTCTGCCTATTTAACACGGTAATATGACCGCGATGATAATCAATGACACCCAACTTCTGCAGTTTTCCCGCAGCTTCTGTCACCCCTTCTCGGCGAACCCCTAACATATTACCAATAAGTTCCTGAGTCATCACTAGGGTATTATCGGGTAAACGGTCAAGCGACAGTAAAAGAAAACGGCATAATTGCTGATCAATCGTATGGTGGCGATTACATACTGCAGTCTGTGACATTTGAGTAATAAGGGATTGGGTATAACGAAGCATTACACCTAACAATTTTCCATGACGATGGAACTCTTGGGTTAAGCGTTTTCCTTTAAGCCGATAAGCATAACCTGCACTTTGAACCACAGCTCGGCTGGACGTACTTTCTCCGCCCATAAACAACGCAATACCAACAACGCCTTCGTTACCTACCACAGAAATTTCTGCCGAAGCGCCACTCTCCATTACGTATAATAAAGAAACAATAGAGTCAACGGGAAAGTATACATTAGCGAGCTTATCACCAGCTTCGTACATCACCTCGCCTAACTCTAGCTTTACTAATTCAACAAAAGGAAAGAGTCGTTCTTTTACTTCATCAGGCAAAACAGCTAATAAGTGATTTTGTAAGGGGGAAATTTGAATGTCGATTATTTTTTGCATCGTGTGCGTCCCTTCTTAAGAATTAAATCAAGCTACTAAATAATATTATATCTTAACAAAAAAAATTTCGCTGTTCGGTTCGATACCGTACACAACACTCTTTTTAGATGATCATTTTTATTTTAGGTAATAAAAGTATATATCGCACTAATCAACATTTAGACCACCCGAAGTAGAAGCGCTTACATTCAGATAACAACATAGCAAACAACAATAACATTTAAAGACAAAAACTTAAACTTTCCACTACGGTAAAGTCTAACGAAGAAATAGCCTGCTGTTCTAGTGGCTTTCGCATGAAAAATAGTACGATAATTATTAGGTTATGTGTGACAGCGTACAGATATATCTTTACGTAAAGTACAAGGTAGTGTTTAGAGCTTAGCGTTATAAAATTTTATTCATTAGTGGAATGGACAAGACCATAAAAGTTTTACTTCAGTAAAAGAAGTAGCACCCTTTAAAACAGGTAAAACAACAAGTTAATGCTTTGCCAGCCACCAATAAGACCCTTATGATTTAATAGAGGAAAACGTTATGTATAAACATATTTTATTTGCCACAGAACTTCATGATTCAAAAAACTATATTGAAGATAAAGTCGCTCAATTACAACAGTTCACCGATGCTAAACTCAGTATTATTCATGTGGTAGAGCCGATACCTAATTATGGTGGAGCACTTGGTGTTGTTCCGAGTCCAGACCCAGTTGGCAGTTTTGGTAATACAGAAAAACTAAAAGAACAAGCCAAAGAAATACTTCAACCATTAGCTAAAAGGCTGAATATCACCGAACAACACTTGTGTATATCGGTCGGATATATTAGCGAAGAAATATTAGCTTTCGCAGAGCACGAAAATGTCGATTTAATTATAACAGGTAGCCATGGCGTACATGGTTTACGTTTATTATTAGGCTCTACCGCAAATGCCATTTTACACGGCGCAAAATGTGATGTATTGGCAGTGCGTTATAAAGAGCAATAAGCATTGATTTAAGCAATAAATATATTGCTTTGAATATTATGATGGTAACGAACCTGCTGTGATCGAGCCAATCAATTAAGTCGGCAATTAATATAATGTCGTTAATTATCTATCGGTTGCAGCAAGACTTACCTTTCCATAACAGGTGTTCATCGAGGGTCGTATCACTAATTTATCCTGTCTTATTAAATCGACCTATCATGATAAATTATTTGACTCGAGTCTCATTTGTAATAAACACCCTACTGATTGTTATATAACTATACATGTTACCAGCCCTTTATTTTGGCTGCCACATTATGTTTTCGTCCATGTATGCTAGGGTATATTAACTACGTTTATCATTATGCGTATACCAATCAGATTAATACTTTTAATGGAGATAACGACAATGGCCAACTCTATACAACGTTTAAAGCAACTTGAAATTAATGGTGAAATTTGCCACTACCACAGTTTTGATGGTTTAGCGGATAAGTATGACCTTTCACGTTTGCCTTTTGCCGCTAAAATCCTTTTAGAAAACTTATTACGACATGCAGATAGTGATTTTGTCCAACAAGGGGATATTGAAACCTTAGCCAATTGGGATGTAGACAACTGGCAGGATACTGAAATTGCCTTTGTACCTGCTCGCGTAATTTTGCAAGACTTTACTGGGGTACCCGCCGTAGTTGATTTAGCGGCTATGCGAGATGCGATAGTAAAAATGGGTGGAAAAGCCGAAAAAATAAACCCATTAAATCCAGTCGAATTGGTCATCGACCATTCAGTTATGGTCGATGTGTTTGGTCAAGCTGATGCGATGGAAAAAAACACCGCAATTGAGTTTCAGCGTAATCGTGAACGCTATCAGTTTTTACGCTGGGGTCAGCAAAGTTTTGATAATTTTAAAGTGGTACCACCGGGCCGTGGTATTGTACATCAGGTAAATCTCGAATATTTAGCCCGCGTAGTATTCAAAAAGCCCGACGAGAATAATTTACTTTACCCAGATACCTTGGTTGGTACCGATTCACATACCACCATGATTAATGGCTTAGGTGTGTTAGGTTGGGGAGTCGGCGGTATCGAAGCTGAAGCGGCGATGTTGGGACAACCGGTGACCATGTTAATACCTGAAATTGTTGGTTTTGAATTAACGGGAAAATTACCTGCAGGAACTACAGCGACTGACTTAGTCTTAACGGTAACCGAACAATTACGTGCTGCAGGTGTAGTAGGTAAGTTTGTCGAGTTCTTTGGTACTGGGGTGAATGAACTGACCTTGGCTGACCGAGCAACCATAGCCAATATGGCGCCAGAATATGGGGCAACGTGTGGAATTTTCCCCATCGATCATCAAACTACCGATTATCTGCAATTAACCGGGCGTGACAGTGACCACATTGAACGCGTAGAGTCCTATTTAAAAACGATGGATATGTGGGGAACGCAGTCTCAACAGCATGCTGTTTATCATAGCCGATTATCATTAAAACTAGATGAAGTAGTGCCTTCTATTGCTGGTCCTAAACGTCCTCAAGACAGAATTTCACTGGACCGTGCCGGTCTGGCGTATCGTGACTGGTTAGCTTTACAACACGGTATAAAACAAGCAGTCTCGAGCGATAGTGAAAGTGGCTTTGAAAGTGAAGGCGGACAACCTTCAGTGCTATTACCTGCTAGTAATGAAGATTCAGGCGTTCCCTGTCAGTATGCTGATGAAGACTTTGTATTAAAACACGGATCCGTCGTTATAGCGGCAATTACCAGTTGCACTAACACCTCAAATCCATCGGTATTAATTGCCGCTGGACTATTAGCCAGAAATGCCCGGCTGCGAGGATTAACGGTTAAACCTTGGGTAAAAACCAGTTTTGCACCTGGTTCACAAGTGGTCACTGATTATCTGCTTAAATCTGGCTTAAATGAAGATTTAGATGCCCTTGGTTTTCAGTTAGTCGGATACGGTTGTACTACCTGTATTGGTAACTCCGGCCCTTTACCTACCGAAATTAGCGACGCTATTCATCAAGGTGATTTATCTGTTACCTCTGTTTTATCGGGTAATCGTAACTTTGAAGGTCGTATTCACCCAGAAGTCCAAGCTAATTATTTAGCCTCTCCTCCTTTGGTCGTTGCTTATGCTTTAGCGGGTAATATGAAGATAGATATTACCACGGGCTCACTAGGTGATGACCCTACAGGTAAACCGGTTTATTTACATGACATCTGGCCAGATAGTCAGGAAATTAAACAAGTTATCGAAAAAGTTATCGACAGTTCAATGTTTATTTCCCGATATGAAGATGTGTATAGCGGTAATAAAGACTGGCAAGCGCTGGATATAGTACAAAGCCAAAAATATGATTGGCCAGCTTCTACCTACGTTAAATTGCCACCATTTTTTAATAATATTAGCGCAAAAATACCAACTATTAACCCAATTAAAAATGCTCGATGTTTATTAAAACTGGGTGATAGTGTCACTACTGACCATATATCTCCTGCCGGTTCGATTGCGCTAGATAGCCCCGCGGCTGAGTATTTACAAAGTGAAGGCGTCTCACCCAAAGACTTTAATTCTTATGGCTCTAGACGCGGTAATCATGAAGTGATGATGCGCGGTACTTTTGCCAATGTTCGTTTACGTAATTTATTAGCACCCGGCACTGAGGGCTGTTGGACGACACTGATGCCATCAGGTGAAAAAATGAGTGTTTTTGATGCGGCGATGCAATATCAACAACAAAACATTGCTTCAATTGTCTTAGCTGGAAAAGAGTATGGTACGGGCAGTTCTCGTGATTGGGCCGCCAAAGGGCCAGCTTTATTGGGCGTTAAAGCGGTTATTGCACAGAGTTACGAACGTATTCATCGCTCTAATTTAGTCGGCATGGGGATATTACCATTGCAATTTATGCCAGATGATAATGCCGAGTCACTAAAGCTAACAGGTGAAGAGCAATTCAGTATTCCTGCCGTGAGTATTGGGCAGAAAACGGTGACAATATCCGTTCAAACTGAAGAGGGTAATGAACATTCCTTTGAAGTAAAAATTCGTATTGATACACCCAACGAATTCAAATACTACCAACATGGTGGCATATTACATTATGTACTACGAAATTTAGCATCGACAGACTAATTTTGTTACCCTTCTTAATTAATTTTGAAGGGTAAATTTTTTAGAATAATGCATAAACAGGTCATATTGTTGACCTGTTTATTATTCATTGTTGTAGAGGTTAATATTCAACTGTAGATTTTAAATGTAAATGCCTGAATCCTAGTCAATATTAACGATACTAATGGCCTATTCCTTAACAGGAATACCTTCGAGTAGCTTGATGATAACGGGGTTTTTGTTTATATAGGCTAAATTAATGAGGTGTTTTTTTCAAGATCTTGCATGGATTGATTTGCTAGTAAGTTTTTTATTAATAACGCTTCGCCATTTCCTATTGCAGTTTTCAAAGCAGAGAAGTTCACGGTAGCGTGTTTATTTTGATTGGTATGATGAGATCCCATGATAACACTCCGTTAATTATTCGTTATGATAGTCACCGCTACTCCTAGCATCTAACGATGCAAATTAGGAGTACCAGTAAAGCAGTTTTTTATATAGACTTATTTGTATTGATGCTATTTAACATATCAATGTATCGTTTACTTTTCGATGATATTTTTTGGTGGGGTGGCATTGTGTAAATATTTAAATAAGTCACTGTTAGTCGACAGTACTAATGTCGTATCTTCGCCAATAGCAAGTTCATAGGCTTGCAAGGTTCGTGTAAAAGCATAAAATTCAATAGATTCTTGACTTTGGCTGTGTGCTGTAGAATAAATTCCAGCGGCTTTAGCATCGGCTTTACCGCGAATTTCTACAACTTGACGATAAGCTTCTGATTGAATTTTATTTAAATCGCGTTCGCGGTTGCCTAATATCCTAGCTGCTTCACCTTTTCCTTCAGATAGAAACCTTTCGGCAATTTGGCGACGTTCACTGATCATGCGCTCATAAATTTTTGGTCGTACACTTTCATTATAATTAATGCGCTTAAAACGAATATCTAATAGTTCGATACCAAACACCTTAACCTTTTCTGCCGCGGCGTTAAATATGTCTTGTTCGACAAGTTTCCTACCTTTATGGATCGGCACTAAACTGCCCATATCTAATGCTTTTTCTGCATCAGTTAACAATGGGTCACGCAGAGGTTGACGGCCTTTAGTGGTCCGAATAATTTCAATTAGTTTATGTGTTGCTACCGCGTTTCGTGTCTCACTACCAAAAATATCATCTAATCTCGACTGCGCACTACGTTCATCCCCCAGACGTAAAAAATACGGCAATGGGTCGGTTATCTGCCAACGCGCATATAAGCTAACAGAAATATATAACTTGTCCTTTGTCGGCATATCTGAAGGTGTACCTTCCCATTCCAATACACGTTTATCAATCGAATTAACCTGTTGTATATAAGGTAATTTAAACTTAATACCTGCATCAACAACCGGCTCACCAACGGGACGACCAAATTGGGTAATAATGACTTGTTCAACTTCATTTACGGTGTAAAAGGCGCCATAAAGTAAGGTAATAATAACGAATAGCAAAATACTCGTGAATAAGCTTAAATAACGTTTCATGGTTTTCTCCCTTCAATAGATGTTAAATCAAGCAAAGGTAAAACATCTATTGTGCCACTATCAATGATAATTTTGTTGCTTATGGTTGGCATTACTTTTTGCATGGTCTCCACGTAAATGCGCCTGCGCGTTACCTCTGGCGCCAACTTAAATTGGTCATATAGTGCATTAAAACGTAATACATCACCTTCTGCTTCATTAATTCGTTTTATTCTATAGCCATCTGCTTCGCGAATACGTTGATCTCGCTCGCCTTCTGCCAATGGGATAATACGATTGTAATCTCGGCGCGCTTCATTAATCAGCTTTTCCTTTTCTTGTTGAGCCTGATTTACCTCATTAAACGAGGCTTGAACGGGCTTCGGCGGATTAATATTCTTTAATTGAACTTGGTCAATACTGATGCCCATTACATATTTAGTTGCCAAAGCCTGCATTTTTTTAAGTGCTTCAACTTCAATTTCTTGACGGCCAATAGTGATCACTTCGTCAACGGTTCTATCACCTACCACTTCACGCATTACTGATTCAGAAACATAGCGTAACGTACCTGCTGGATCACGTACTTCAAATAAGTAATTTTTGGGATCAGCAATTCGATACTGAATGACCCATTCCACCAGTGCTGTATTCAAATCTCCCGTCACCATTTGCGTTTCTCCCACTTGATTACTTGCTATGGCTAAGTCACGCTCACGAGCACTACGGCCTATATTCTTTAAAGAATCATTGAACGAGTTGTTTATGGAGATATTTTGGTCAGGGTCTTTAGCACCAGGCGTTGAAAAGCCAGACTCTTGCTTCAACTGCCGCTTTGTTGGCACTATGTTCACTTGCTCTATACCTAAAGGTAATTTGAAATGTAAACCCGCAGGGAAAATAGCTTCAAACTTACCAAATCACAGTACAACAGCTACAGAATCGCTAGGAACTGTGTATACCGCGGTATAAATACCACCAGTGAGCAATATAACTGCAAGGATAATCCATCCAGGTTTTTTGCCACTACTCGTTGGCAGTAATGCTTGATACTTTTGAAAAAATTTACAGACTACTTTGCTTAGATCAGGTAGCTCTGATTTGGGCTTTTTAGCGTTGTTATTATCTGGCGTCATAGGCTCCTCTATTTATTAACTAACTTTCGAAAAATAGGTTTTAACTTTATAATTAATAACTGCCCATCCTATCAAACTGTATTATATAACTTTAATTAAATAATCGTATTATATTATTTGTTTTTGGATAGACACACTTTGTAATTTCCGACTCAGGCTCATCAGATAATTCTACGATAAATAATATTAGTTTTCTGTTCGATACCACACGTAGTCGTCATAAATTATTTCAGTCAATACAGCCTGTGATAGATAGAACATCATCACAAATAATGAATTTTGATTGAAGTTGAGTGTTGAAATAACGTTTTCACAGGCTAGATTTATTAGATAACTTTCCATTGAATCTGAGGAAATTCAAATGGTGATTTTTTATTTTTTATTTTTTATTTTTTATAAGTGCTTACGTTAACCCTTGATGTGGCCAGTAGTAGATAATTACTGACGCACTTGTGCAGGTAATGTCTCTATTTAAAAGGAGGGCTAAAGCGGTGATACAGTAATTTCTGTTTGACGAATCTCAACCAGCGGACAAACACTGGCTACTTTATTGTGATATACCTCAATCTGGTGATCAGCTGGAACATCCAACATCATCAGCACTTCGCCATTACTAATTGCAGTTTCGCATGCAACCTTCTCCTGATCACTTAAACCAGCGCCTACCATACCTGAGACCCAAGCACCAAAACTCGCACCTGCGACGGTAAAGCCTAAAATAGCTGCACCACCAAGGGCTAAACCCGTAGCCGGAAGGGTTATAACCGCCAGGCCTGCCAATAATCCAGTTGTCCCACCAGCTATAACACCCCGTTTGATCGCTGGGTACAAGTCGGAATCATCCAATGCATCCGCTTTGGGGAGATCGCTTAAATCGATTTTATCGTTTGCTATTAGATGCATTTGACTATCGCTAATGCCATCAGCGCGAAACAGGTTTACCAATTCACATGTAACCTTAACATCGGGGGCTAGAAAATAAATACGTTTCATTTGTTGCTCCTGTGTGCATCTACACTGGCTAAAAAACTATAATGTTAACAGGCAATGAGCTGCAGTATTTTATTAAAATAATTGCATATTTTAATCATTAAAATAAGATGGGAAAATTTTAATAATTCCCCTATCGATAAAGTGCATGTATATCCATAATTCATCATAAATTGATATCAACAAAGTGTCTGTGCGTTGCCACACATTGTTTAATGAAGTGATCTAAAGTCATAAATTGCATTGCTTAAGCTATGATAAAAAACGCCAAAATTTGGCTATCTACTCATCAATGAGATCATAACTAACAACAAGCTGATTGATCTGTATCAACCTTGATACAGATAAACTAGCGCTCTTTATCAACGGTAACTAGACTAAAAATCAATCGATTAGTAGAAGCTACTACCTCTACCTTTGCTAAAGTATCTTGTTAATTTATTCTACTATTTAATGAAATACCCCTGATATGATTAGAAATTTTTTAAATTATCAATGGGCAAGAACCGATTCTCTATTTTTTCATATAGCGCAGAGTGTTAACTAGCTGGCTATTAATTCAACCTAAAAATGATTAAGGAATAATAATGAATTACTTTCTATTGAGTTTACTTGTCGTTATGTCATTAACGCTGTTCAGTTGTGGTAAAGGAATTGACTCGCCAAGAGGATTTAGTCTGCCTACAGGGAATATTAAAGCAGGTAAAATAGCTTTCTTAAAATATCAATGTTTAGCCTGCCACACACTTGATGGTGTTAAGGATGATAGTATTGCAAATCAGCAAACCCTTTCAGTTTCTCTGGGTGGTAACAAAACTAAAATTGTCATTTATGCTGAATTGGTTACCTCTATTATTAATCCATCCCATAAATTTTCAAATTTACATTCACCACAGTTTAGAACACCTCAAGGTGAATCAAAGATGAAAGTCTTTAATGATGTAATGACTGTGACTGAACTCATTGATTTAGTATCCTTTTTACAACCTAACTATTTATTAAAACCTTATCAACAAACCAGATATCAATATTATCCACATTAAAAGGTATGGGAGTTAACATGAACATTAAATTTTTTGGAACCACTAGAGAAGTCACTGGCTCTTGCTATTTGGTACAGGGTAATAACAAAAACATACTGATTGAATGTGGTATGTTTCAAGGTTCTCATCACCATGAAAAACACAACCATCACCCCTTCCATTTTGATGTTAGTGAGTTAGATGCCGTGGTGATCACTCATGCACACCTTGACCACTCGGGTCGATTACCCATATTAATCAAGGAGGGGTTTCACGGTTCTATTTATACCCATAATACCACGGCAGATTTATGTAAAATTATGTTAATCGACTCCGGCCACATACACGAAAAAGAAGCGAGCTGGGAAAATAAAAACGTCAGTGTAAAGGGTTAACATTAATAGAACCTCTTTATACGAAGGCAGAAGCAAAAACAGCATGTCAGTACTTCAAAGGGCTTACCTATGATGATGAATTAGAAATATGTGATGGTGTCAAACTAACCCTTAGAGATGCCGGCCATATTATTGGCTCAGCCATTCTTGAATTAACACTTGTCAAAGGTGGAGTGAGTAAAAAATCGTCTTTAGTGGTGATTTAGGCCATAAAGACGCGGCTATTTTACGCAATCCCTTTATCGTTAAACATGCTGACCTTGTTATCATGGAAAGTACCTATGGCGATAGAACACACCTAAACTGGCAAGAAAGGGGTAAAATAATAGCTCAAGCAAAAAGCAGCAAAGGCAATATTCTTATACCTGTTTTTACAGTGGGACGAACCCAGGAGCTTATTTATGAATTTCAGCATCACTTCAAGGCGTGACAACTGGCAGACTGGCAAATTTTGCTCTACAGTCCTACGGGGATAAAAGCGACTAAGGTTTACGCCAAACACCGTGAGTTTATGATAAAAAAGCTGTTGGTATTCATCATGATGAAGGAATATTTAATTTACCGAACCTGCACATGTCAGAAACAACTCAGTCTTCAATGAAAATCAATAAAATGTCCTCTGGAGCTATTATAGCGGGTAGCGGTATGTGTACGGGTGGTAGAATTAAACACCATTTTAAACATAACATCTGGTGTCAAAATGCGCATGTGATTATTGGCGGCTTTCAAGCAAGAGGAACATTAGGCCAAGCTCTTATTGAGGGTTGTCAGCACGTTAATTTATGGGGAGAAAAAGTACACGTTGAAGCAAATATACACAACCTTAGCGGTTTTTCAGCTCATGCTGATCAATAAGGATTACTTGAGTGGTATCAAGGGTTTGAAAATAAACCACCCGTAGTGCTAGTTCATGGAGAAAAAGAAGCGATGGATATACTAGAGAAAAAATTACCATAATTGCATCAGGCTAATGTAACCCAAGCAGGTTATAGGCAAAATATTATAATCTAACGGGTGTGTCAAATGATATGGCCATTGACCAAGACGTTATTATAACGAAGAGAATGGTTTCTCGACGTTACTGATAAAACTAGGGTCAAACAAAACAGCGTTTGTCTTAACCTAGTCGCAGATAAAAAATTTTAGCTTAAGATTTTTTATGACTACCATCACACATCGGCTGAGATGCTGTTTGTTTACAGCCACAAAAAAATACTTTTTTTGACTCTGTTGCGGTATATCTTACTGGCGAAAATTCTGAGCCTTTATGAGAGCCATCACAAAAGGGTTGTTTTTGGCTTTCCCCACAAGAACACCAAGAATATTTTTTACCTTCTTCAACGTCGACTGCAAAAGGTGTGTCAGATGCTCGTACTGCTGTAGACATAGTAAATCTCCATTAATTGATATATATATAGCGCCCGATAAAGAGGCAAGTAACTGATATTTAAAGTAAGCGATAAAGCAATAAAAGCCAACTGTTATTTACCCCAGTTGAACTTTAATTATCTGTTGAGTAAAAATCTATGAGGAAACTGCATTAAAGTCCAAGGTCAATAAAGGGATTCTAAAATTTTATCCTCTGACATTTGAAGAATAACTATGCCAAGTGAAATAACAATAATAAAGTTAACAAAAAAGACTAAAGCCATTAAAAACATGGCTACTTAAGGAATAGCGTTCAATGAAAAGGTGGATTGAAACAAAACCTGCGCTGCTTAATAAGAGAGGCGTCAAGTAAATAATTCAATCGGAAAGACTAATTTTGACGCTTTGGATACCAACAGCTTGTTTAACTTTTTCTTTGTAACTTCGACTCACTTTTAATTCTTTGCCATTACTCATCACTAAGTAATATTCGCCGTTAAGTTGGCTACAAAACTTATCAACATAATTTTTATTGACTATGGTTGAGCGATGAATGCGTACAAATTGCTTTGGGTCTAATATTTCTTCAAGCTGTTTCATTGTTTTACGTAATATATGTGTAGCGCTATGGGTATGAACACACATATAGTCTCCCGCAGCGTCAATCCATAAAATGTCTTTAACTGGGACTCTACTCACTTCTCCTGCATCTTTTATAGCTAAGATATCAGAGTAAGAAGATAAACTTACCGGTTGATTATTTGCGAGCTCAGCTAAAATTTTGTCACAATCATTACCGGTAACATCACAGACTAGCTGAATAAGTTTAGATTTATGAGCAGCATTTTCTGAGCTGATCAGGCTCTGCCTAACCTTGTCCATAGAGTCAGCTAAGCGAGTTTCATCAGCAGGCTTTAACAGGTAGTCTTGTGCGTGAACTTCAAAGGCTTGTAAGGCATATTGATCAAAGGCGGTGACAAAAATAACAATGGGTAGCTTTAATCCTCTTTCAATAATAGCTTGCACGACTTCAAAACCATTGAGGCCTGGCATTTGAATATCAAGAAACATTAAATCAGGTTCATAGGCTCGCACGGCTTCAAGTGCTTCACGACCATTATGGCATTGTGCAATAATATCAACGTCTTTATGTTCCGCTAATCTTACGGCAAGGCCTTTCCTTGCTAAAGGTTCATCATCAACTATGATTGTTGACAGAAGCTTTGTCATGTATTTATCTCTAGTTCATAGGGCATTCTAATGCTCACTTTAACACCTTTTGGCGTATTATTGGCAACAACTAAAGAAAAATCACTACCGTACAATGCAGCTAATCTTTCTCGGCTGTTTGCGAGGCCAACACCATTTTCACGATAAATATTACCATTTTTAATTTCAGCACCTGGACCATCATCGGCAAGTTCTAATAATAAGTCATTGGCAAAGCGGGTCACCGTAACTTTAATGGTACCGCCACTCTCTTGAGAAGCAATAGCATACTTAATAGAATTTTCAGCAATAGGTTGTAATATCATACTGGGTACTAAGGCATCTTTACAATCATCCGCTGCGGTAAACTCTACACATAATCGGTCTTCGAATCTAACTTTTTCTATATCTAGGTAAAGTTTTAATGCATGCAACTCACTATTTAAGGTGACTTTTTTCATCGGATCTTTATCAAGAGAATAGCGAAGAAACTCACTTAATTTAGTCACCATACCATTGGCTATTTTATTTTCATTAACCAAAACAAGGGTAGAGATTGCATTAAGAGTATTAAACAAAAAATGAGGATTGAGCTGATAACGCAGCATTTTAAGCTGAGCCTGGTGAGCGACGCTGTTAGCCTCTAGAACATTTTGTTTTTCTTTTTGCAGCATTTGATAATATTTTGTACCAAAGTATAAACCACTCCAGCTCAAAATAATAAAAAATGAATAAACACTGTTAGTGGTGTAGTACAGCCAAAAATCAGGGCGATAACCGTGCTTGTATATTTCCCAATGATTAATGTTTTTAACAACTTGCCAAAGTACGCCAACCAAATAAGAGGCGACTATGACCACAACGGCTATTTTTGCAGGACTAAAATTCCAGACTCTACGATATAGGTAGCGCAAAGGCACAGTGAACAGCCAACCTGCATAAGCATTGAGAAAAATTATCACGACAAAAATATCACGAGGATCATGTAATAATGATCCTAAATAATGCACTAAAGCAAATCCAAACCAACTTGTGCTATGCACTAACCAAAAAAGTCGGTTCTTATTTTCTAATAATTCTTTCCAATTCACGCAGTATAACCAATAAAAAATCTTATAATAATTATGAAGTAGCTTTGCCATTCTCGCATTACCATTGACCGTAGCATTTCAGCGACTCAACTCATTTGTATTCAATATAAATACAAAGCTTTAAAGCGCGATCATTTTACCTAAACGTTGCCCACCGACTAGGTGCATGTGAATGTGATAAACCTCTTGGCCGCCATGCTCATTACAGTTAATAATAAGGCGGTAGCCATTTTCAGCAATGCCCTCTTCTTTAGCTATTTTTTTAGCGACAGTGATCATACGTCCTAGAGTGAGTTCGTCATCGTCAGTGACATCATTGATCGTCGGAATTAATTTATTCGGAATAATAAGGACATGGGTACTCGCTTGTGGTGTTATGTCTCTAAATGCTGTCACGAGTTCATCTTGATAGAGTAAAGGTGTCAGTATTTCTTGTCTGATTATTTTTGAAAAGATAGTTTCTTCTGTCATGATATGCTCCGTTGTATATGTTAGTTTACTTCTTGTGTCCACTTATTATAGTGTATCGCGTTATCAACTGAACGTCTCGGCAGACACCCTGCACTTTCTAATTTAGGTTTTTTTAAAATGTGTGACATAACCGATGCATAAATAAGCAATAATTTCAATTTTTGCGGGAATATTCAAAGCATCTCTAAGCTTCTCATCTTCAATAATACTTACCCAGCCAACGCCTAAATTTTCTGCTCTTGCGGCAAGCCATAAGTTTTGTACAGCGCAAACTGCACTGTATAAATCCATTTCAGCTATGATCGGTTTCCTAAGACAACTGGGCCATTTCTTTCTCTATCACATGTGACACATATTCCTATCGGCGCTTCTAAAATCCCTTCAATTTTTAATTTTTGATAGCTTTGTTGTTTATTATCTGCAAACATTTTTTTAGAGACCGAATTTGCTTGCTCAAATCCATGCTTAATTTTTTGTTTTGTTTCTTTATCATTAATAACGATAAAGTCCCACGGTTACATAAAACCAACACTGGGGGCATGATGCGCAGCGGTTAATACCCGCTTTAAAACATCTTCTGGGATTGATTTGTTAATAAAATCGCTTCTAACATCTCGACGTGAAAAGATAGTTTTATAAACGGCGTCTCTTTCTTGTTCAGAAATATGCATTTGAATAATTTTTGCTTGAGGAAAATGAAATAAATAACAATGTTGCATAAAAAAGGTCTAGGTTAATAATTAACCTAGACCTAATCATATATTTAAAAACTCATCGTTAGCTTTTTTTCAACACTCGTCGAGTAAAGCCAAAGGTTAATAGAGCGAATAAACTGATAAAGCCTAAACCAGCGCCTTCTCTTTCTATTTTTTCCTCAACCGCTGAACAGTCATCTATCTCACCCGCTAACGGTCTCAATGTGACAGCACGAACAACATCTTCGACAAGCTGCTCGCCAGTATCTAAATCAAACATCAATTCACCTTTTGCGTCACGGCGAGGTGCTTTAACAAGTGCTGAAGCAGATATTTCATTTTTATCGTTAATGTCACGCGCTTCGATAATTGTGTACTGAGAGTCACAAGTTAAAAAGTCATTAAGATCGGTAAAAGTCTTACTGGCAATCTCATACATAAAAGCATGTCTACGACGAGGAGATTGCTGATCGTTATGTGTTTCAACTTCACCCTCACCAACAATAATACCATTTTCGTTAATAGCACGTGCAGTACTTGATGAGCCCTTGAAAAAGTCATCAGGCATTATCATTTGCATACCACTATCAAAATCATTGGTATCTACATGAAAGAATTTTGTACGCGTATTACCATTAACCACAGTTTTAGTGTGGCCGATAGCAATACCAGCATTATTAATACCGTAAGTACGAGAATCAAAAAACTTACTATGATCATCGGTGAAGTCTTTTACTTGGCCATTTTTATAAACTACCGCATATAAATTTCGACGTTCATTTCTGCTTGGTTCGGTTTCGTTCTCATCCACCCAACCATGAGCAAAACCAACAGCAACGCCATCATTATTAATAGCCTGTGCGTAGTTAAGAAATTCTCTTGTATCATCAACATTTGGCGTAACTAAGTGTCCTAAAGTCTCGGTCTTTGTTGCCCCTTCCAAATTTAGCGTCCACTTTATTGCTTCAGTGCTATACATACTCGACACAGCATTTTGAATACAAATTTCGAACGGAGCATTTGCTAAAATAGCAGGGTCTGCACAGCCACCCGTTTCATCAAAAATAAAATCAAGCGCTTCTTGATCGATACTCGTACTGGCATAACCGACAGCAAATAAAGATTCACTCATGTCTAAAATAGCAGAATCACCGCCTAAGCGAAGATTTTCAGCAACATCGTCACCTTCAGTCGGTGGCTTTAACTCAATAATGGTATTGCCAGCATCAGGAGAATAAAAGGCTCTTGAGGTAAAATCACGAACCCAATAGACAACTGGGTTATTATCAGTGCCCGTAAATGGCAATGCAGTATATGGAGCTGAGCCGTTACCATAAATCCAGCCATCATTAGTAATACCGTTTACATAATCAACCGTTGAACGCGTCAATGTTGTGGTATCTGGAAAATATTGGTCAAATACAGCAAAGCTTTCAGTATCACCCGCTTTACCTGTTAAGTTACGCATAGCCAAGATATTACCAATTTTTTGATAAAACCTAGCTGAGCTACTGCTGTTTTGACTAGTCAAATACAGGACAGCCCAAGCTAAATCGTTAGCGGTTGGATTGCCTAACCTTAAGTCGTTTTCGTTTTCAATATCGACTAAGCCATCAACATCTTCATATTGTAAATTGGCAAATCTAACAATACTATCAAAATCATTAGTATCAAAGTACTGAAATTGAACGGGAAAATTATAAATATCTGAGCCAGAAATAGCCATTTGATTTTGGTTGTTTTCTTGCTGAGCATAACTATATTTAACTATATCAATGCCACCTTTATCGATAACTTCATATTTAGCTGCCTGTGCCATTGATAAACTTAACGCACTGCTAATTCCTAAAACTAATACAGATTTTACAAATTTGTTCATATACTACTTAACTCTCATTTCTTGTTATAATTCATCTAGCTCTTGCCATCTTGCGAAAGCGATTTCGAGTTTTGACTCACTTTCTTCAAGCTGGTTCAATATATTTTTTGTTTTATCGCTATCTTGAGCAAAAAAGTTAGCGTCGTTGACTTGTTCTTGCAATAAATTTATTAATGCTTCAAGTTCATCAACCTGCCCAGGTAGCGCTTCTAATTCACGATTATCTTTGAACGATAATTTTTTTTTAGTCGGTACATTAACTGCGGTTTTACTCTCATTCACTGAATTAACGGGGGCTTTTATACCTTCAGCTAACTGCTTACGCTGTTCAGCTTTGTATGCTAAATAACTATCAACATCATCATAACCACCAACAATATTTGTTATTTCACCACTGCCATCAAAGTAAAGACAACTATTTACACAATTATTAACAAAATCGCGATCATGGCTTACTAAAATAACGGTTCCTGCATAATTTGCAACGACTTCTTCTAATAATTCTAAAGTTTCTATATCTAGATCATTAGTTGGTTCATCGAGAATAAGTAAGTTGCTGGGTCTTAAAAATAGACGTGCTAATAACAAGCGATTTTTTTCACCACCTGAAAGCGCACGTACAGGAGTTCTGGCACGTTTGGGACTGAATAAGAAATCTTGCAAATATCCCAATACATGGCGTGTTACCCCATTAACAGTGACTTCTTGCTTGCCTTCGGCAACGGTGTCCTGAACGGTCATACTCAAGTCTAAAGCATCGCGATGTTGATCAAAATAAGCCACATCTAAATTAACACCAACACGCATCTTTCCTGAGCTGGGTTGTTGTTGTTCCATGATTAATTTGATTAACGTTGACTTACCCGTACCGTTGGCACCAATAAGCGCTAAACGGTCACCACGGGTTATAAGTAAATCTAAACCATTGAAAATGGTTTTATCACCAAACGCCATATGCAAGTTTTCACACTCAAAGACTAACTTACCTGAGCGATCACCGGTTGATATATTAATATCACCCTGTTTCTTAACTTCACGTCGTTCTTGGCGTTCGACTCGTAATTTTTCAAGTGAACGAACTCTGCCTTCGTTACGCGTTCTGCGAGCCTTAACCCCTTGTCTTATCCATACTTCTTCTTCAGCTAGACGCTTATCAAAAAGGGCATTTTGTGTGGACTCAACTTCTAAGTCGTGAGCTTTTTGTTCGATATAAAGATCATAGTTACCAGGGTAGCTAACGAGCTGACCACGGTCTAAGTCTAAAATACGGGTCGCTAAACCACGAATAAATGCTCTATCATGGCTAATGAATATAATAGTGCCTTTAAAGTCTTTTAAAAATTGCTCTAACCACAACACGCTACTAATGTCTAAATGGTTAGTAGGCTCATCAAGTAATAGCACATCAGGCTCGCTGACTAATGCTTTCGCTAATGCCAGTTTACGTAACCAACCACCAGAGAGATCGCAAATCATTTTGTCTGCTTCTAACGCTAGCGTGGTTAATACTTTATCGATACGTTGTTCATCTTGCCAAGCATTCGCTTGGTCAAGTTGTTGTTGAACGTTCGATAATTTATTAAGATTCTTCTCTGAAGGGTCTTCACCAATAATATGAATTATATGGTGATATTGCTTAATCAATTCTGCATTTTCAGCAACACCTTGAGCAACATAATCAAAAACGCTCATTTCAGATGACTCAGGCGGATCTTGCTCTAACATCGCTAACTTGATGTTACTCGACATCAAAATTTGACCATCGTCTAGGTTCTGTTTACCCATTAACACTTTCATTAATGAAGACTTACCTGCGCCATTCTTACCAACTAAACAGACACGTTCACCCGTTTTTATCGTTAAGTCTGTCTTATCTAAAATACTGTCTTCACCGAAGGCTAATTCGCCTTGAGCTATTCGGATTAATTCCATGGTTTATATCAACTCTACTACTTGTGATTGTTCGAAAGGCCAGAATAATAGTGTGTTATCACTCAAGCGCTCTAATACGGGAATATGAACACCGTATAAATTTACTAAATTATTTTCGCTGCTGGTGTCATCATCAATAATATCGACCACCTTAATTTGGTGATCGGGTATTATATCAACAATTAACTCTGCAGCTTGCTCACAAAGGTGGCAACCGGCACTACTATATAAGTGAAATAAAACACTCATTAAGCCGTAACTTTTTTACGGGTAATTAACCAACTGTTATGGATGTGCTTATTACGCTGAAAATCTTTATCGCGGGTTAACGCTGAAATTGACTTCACCTCAAAATTTAAAGCAGCAACAGCGTCAAAGTCCATTTTGAAGTTTCGTTTATTATTCGTGAAAATAAGCTCGCCGTTTTCAGCAACACATTTCATTGCGTCAGTAATTAACGCCACGTGATCACTTTGCACATCAAAACTGTCTTCCATACGCTTAGAATTTGAGAAAGTTGGCGGATCAACGAAAACAACATCATAAGTGCCCCTATGCTCTTTTAACCAAGTTAAACAATCAGCTTGTACAAATTGGTATTTATGACCTGACAATTTATTTAAGGCGAAGTTTTCTTGTGCCCAGTTCAAGTAAGTATTAGACATATCAACAGTAGTAATACTAGTTGCGCCATGCAGTGCGGCTTGCAATGAAACAGAACCGGTATACGCAAATAAATTAAGCAATGATTTGTTTTTAGCTTTCTGTGCAACAATTTGCCTGGTTTTGCGGTGATCTAAAAATAAGCCTGTATCTAGGTAGTCCCATAAATTAATTTTTAATTTTGCACCATGTTCGTTGATAATCATCGACTGTTTACTTTGATCAACACGTTGATATTGGTCACTGCCCTTTTGCTTGGCACGGGTTTTTAATATCACCTTATCGGTAGGAACACCGAGTACCTTAGGAGCAAAATAGATAACTTCTTGTAAACGTTTGGCTACTTTACTTTCTTCGATAATTTTAGGTGCTGAATACTCTTGAATAACCAAATACTCACCATAAACGTCTACCGCGACATTATATTCTGGAATATCGGCATCGTATAAACGATAACATTCAATATTTTCTTTTTTCAGCCAGCTTTTTAAATTTTTCTTATTTTTTAATAAGCGATTACCAAAATCCGAATCTTTATCTTCAAATTCTGCATCGTTATTTTGCCCTGAAGCTTGTTTTTCATCGACGTTATAAAGAGCAAGTTGACAATCTAATGGACCATTCTTAAATTTATAGCGTTTGTTACTGGCTAGCTTCATCATCGAAAGTAATTCAACATTCGCTGTTAAAATAGCAATACGCCAATCCACAAATTGTGCTTTTAGTTTTCGACCTAATAAAACAAAATTTTCAACAAGCTCTGGTAATTCACCAATACGCTCTCCGTAAGGAGGGTTGAGTAAAAAAGTACCATTGTGGCCAAAACCATTATTTAAATTATTTATATCTTTACATGAAAATTCAATAAACTTTTGAACACCGGCATTACGTGCATTAACTTGTGCGGTATTTATCACTCGGCTATCAATATCAATACCAAAAACTTTCGCTTTTAATTCTTCAAGGCCAAGATGTGATTTTTGTTTAGCTTGAGTTAATTGTGCTTGCCACGGGTATAATTGATGACCAAGCCAGCAATCAAATCCCCATTTTACTCTGTCGATACCCGGTGCGTAACCTGCGGCCATCATTATAGCTTCAATTAAAATCGTGCCAGAACCACACATAGGATCAACAAGCGGTTTAGTGGTATCATCTAACCAGCCTGAACGAGTAATAATAGCCGCTGCTAGATGCTCTTTTAATGGCGCAGCACCCGAGTGCTCGCGATAGCCACGCTTAAATAAACTACGACCAGAGAAATCAAGATAGATAACAACCTTTTCTCTTAACAAACGCGCTTGAAAACTGATGTCTGGCGAGCTTTTGTCAACAGAAGGTCTATCCATACCTTGGTCACGAAAATGATCAACTAGCGCATCTTTTATTGTAAGCGCACCAAACTGGGTATTTCTGATTTCATCACTTGACCCGACAAAGTCAATAGCAAAGGTATGGTTACTCGAAAATTGTTCAGACCAATTAACACTTTGCGCGGTTGCAAAAAGTTTATCTTTATTTTCAGCATCACCTTCAGCAAGTTTTAATAAAATTCGCGTTGATAAGCGACAATAGAGACAGATTTTATAGGCCTCTTCAATTGTTGCCATAAAATATACGCCTTCAGGCTTTTGCACGACTTGTGATGCTTTTAAATCTTTTAGCTCTTGAGCTAATAAAATTTCTATACCAGGAGATGTTAATGCTAAAAATTGCTGCATGAGTGTTTTCCAGACCGATTTATGCACCTAATTATAAACAAAGACGCTAACTACTTATATAGAGACGTGCATAAAACACCAATATTCACTGATATATATTTTAAAATATTTTTAATAACCGTATTAGCAGACTTTGAAGGTCATAAAACCACCGTTTAGGCTACAATTAGGGCAATTAACTACCTTTTTCTAATAGATGTAAAAATGTTAAAGAAACGCCTTGCAATGTGATGTAACTATCCTTAAGATACGCATCGATTTCAAGGGCTGATGCTTTTGAAATGGATTCGTTAATAACAAGAATTAAAACAGTTATGGCTTGTTTATGTGTAACCTTTAATGGAAATACTTAAACCATTCGGACGCGGGATGGAGCAGTCTGGTAGCTCGTCGGGCTCATAACCCGAAGGTCGTCAGTTCAAATCTGGCTCCCGCAACCAACTTAAGATATAAGTATAAAATCAGGTCGTCAGTTCACTTTAGAAAGATATGGGCTCCGATAACCAACTTTAACTCAAGTATAAAGAGTTAATTCTTAAGTTTGAATCAAAACAACTTGGCTTTCCTAAGAAGGTATTAGGACATTCGGACGCGGGATGGAGCAGTCTGGTAGCTCGTCGGGCTCATAACCCGAAGGTCGTCAGTTCAAATCTGGCTCCCGCAACCAACTTAACTCAAGTATAAAGAGTATTTGCATTGAAAGTCGTCAGTTCCCTTTCGAAAGATATGGGCTCACGCAACCAACTTACGCTTAAGTATAAAAAGCAAATTCTTAAGTTTGAATTAAAAAAATTGGCTTTCCTAAAAAGGTATTAGGACATTCGGACGCGGGATGGAGCAGCCTGGTAGCTCGTCGGGCTCATAACCCGAAGGTCGTCAGTTCAAATCTGGCTCCCGCAACCAACTTCAACTCAAGTATAAAGAGTGTTTTTACTGAAAGTCGTCTGTCCCTTTCAATTAGATATCGGCTCCGATAACCAACTTAAGATATAAATGTAAAATCTGGTCATCAGTTAATTCTACAAAAAACATTCCCCTGATACAAAATCAAAATTTCATTGTTAGATAAAACCCAGTCACTCTACGACTAAAACGTTTTCCAATAACATATTGATTTAATTAAAATTCAACCTTATTTTCTGTCTATCCTGTTAAACTTTAATAATATTATTCATTACTCACTTTAATTATAAATCACCACTAACAAGCCCAATATTAATATAAGTAAGGTGCGAGCCATACACATAAAGTGTACTCAGCTGATTAAGCTTTCTTAGAAGATAAATTTTTACTGTTAGCACAAACACCGTTTTCTCTACGAGGTGACAAAGAAACTGATGGATCCCAAATTCGCTGCCAAACACTACCAAGCATACTAAAATCAGGCCTCGCACTTACCTTCTCAGCATGACTCTTAACAATACCCATACTTGTTTGCTCACCAACAATAAAATTAAACACATAGCTGCATTCCGCACCCATGCGTAAATCAGATAAAACAATATACTGCTCTTCTTGTTTTACTGAATAAAAGCCTTTCGTGAACCATTGTAGTCGTTGTACATTCCATTCATCTTTAAGGTTAGTAAGTAGAGAGTCTGACGATTGATAAGCTTCCAAACTTACCTCCGATGCTGAGTCAAACACAGAGACATAGCCCTCATAATATTGACCATCAGACATAACCAATACCCGCCAAAGTAGCGTAGAAAAAGGCGCAGGTGTACTCAAATAATGATGTATTTTTATCTGTCGTTCGTTCAGCGCTGTGGTGACTTTATCGTCTATATAAAGCTTTACCACCAAAGACCAACAGATATAAAGTGTACTTATCGTTAATGCAAAAGTATTGATTTTTAAAGCACTTGCCGGTTTAACTCTGGGCAGAAAAATAACAATAAAGGCAAACAACAGCGGTAAGGTATAAATGGGGTCAATGATAAACAAATTAGAGACTGCAAAGGGATATTCCGTAATAGGCCACAACAATTGTGTACCGTAAACAGTGAAGCTGTCCAAAATCCCATGAGTAGATAAACACAAAAACACCAACAAAAACCAGTGTTTCTTATAAATGGCTGTAGCTTGATGGCATTTAGTTATTAACCAGGCAATTAAAGGGCTAATAAACAACTGTACTAATAACGAGTGGCTAAATCCTCGATGGTAAGTAAAAGCTTCGACATCACCGCTATATGGCAAGAATACATCTAAGTCAGGCAATGTTCCTAAAACGGCACCATAAATAGCCGCTTTAGGACCAACTTTATTACCTAATACCGCATAGCCTACCGCGCCGCCCAAGACAGCTTGTGTTAATGAATCCATAATGACCTTGCCGATTTATCAATTATTATTTTAATACGCCTTTATCTATAATTCTAGATCAATCGAGACAGCAAATTTCCTTTGGTTTTTCATACTGTTTCAATGGCTAATAAACTATATGCATTGAGTTTACTGACAATTTTAACAATAGGCTTGTTGTAGTTCAAAGAGCATTAACATGACATAAACTTTCTATGGCGTTTAACTCATATAATATAGTCATGACAGAGATAGAATAACTAAGGTGATGATTAACATCTTGTTCGACAATCAAAATTTCATTATTCCTAGATAAAAAAACCGCAATTAAGCGGCTTATATTATTATGCAGTAGACTTATTTTGCTCTCATATCTAATATTGGCATATTACTACTACCTAAAATTGTTGCTGGAAGCTTGCCATCCCAGTTTTGAGCTTCTGTTAGTTTAACAATTAAAGGGTTGTTACCCAGTGCTTTAGCTTTAGCCGTAATCGCTTCAGCTTCAGCTAAGCCTTTAATTCGAATAGATTCAGCTTCTGCTATAGCAACAAGCTTAATACCGTCTGCTTTTGCTTTTGCCGTATTTACGTCACGTTGCGCTTCTAAATTTTGACGTGCTAGTTTATGTTTCTCCGCATCAGCCAGATTTTTTTCTGTTTGTTTAGTTTCAATAGAAGTTAAATACTTAGCCGGTAATTGAATGTTTTCAATTTGAATGTTGTCAACAGTAACAGGAAAGTCTTTCATTTCTTCGATAAAGCTTGCTTCAATTGCTTGAATGGCGCTTGCTCTATCTTGTATTAATTTCTCTGCATCATACTGTGGGATAACATCTTTAGTGGCAGATCTAAAACGAGGATCAAGAATTCTATTTTCAAATTGCTTTAAACCACCGTACTGGCGAAAAAGTTCAAGCGCAGCTGTCTTATCTACTGTCCAGTTAACTGAAACGATAACAGTTACTGGCATTTGCTCTTTGGTGCTTGATGCCATTTTTTCTTCATTTTTCCGTGTTCTAACTTCTATCTCTTCAACGCTATCAATAAAAGGTACTTTAAAGTGTAAACCAGGGTTAACTTGCTCTTTAGCTTCACTGAATCGTTTGACAATACCGATATGTCCTTCATTGACGGTGTAAACAGAGCTGAAAAATAGGGTAACAGCAATCGTGACCGTAATTATTGATTTAGTTGGGATATTTAATTTATCTATATTCACTTTTTTACCTCAGAGGCTTAATTAGGTGCCCGTATTTAAAGACACATTAGTTAAATATTACAGCATGTTATTCGCTATGCAGAGACCATAACCTTTTAAGTGACTTAACGTCAAACTTACACCCGAGTCAACCAGCCCTTCAAAGTATAAAAATCGATAAAATTAACCATTAGTAAGTTAATTTTATCAGTGAGCTGAACCTCAAAAGCGTTGTATTAGTATTTTTCTGCTGGTCATTCAATAAAAATTGATAGGTCGATAGTAATTTATGTCGCATTAGCAATCATCTTAATAGCAATATCAGTTAAATCGGTCACTTCTCCGATACCTATAGTACTTTCTAATTGAGTTTCAAGTTCATCAGCTAAATCTTTATCTAGACTTTTTAAATAACTGATCTCGTCACGGTAATACATATTTTGTACTTTATCACTTTTTTTCAATTCAACTTTTAAAATTGCCGGTTTACCGTGATTAGATAATTTCTGGGTATATTCTTTCAATTGGCCCGATTTTTTCAATACTGATAAGTCACGATACCAAAAGGAATACTCTTCTTTATCATTTTTATCTTTAGGTAAAACAAGAATATAAAATGCACGAGCAGGTAATTTTTTATAAGCAAGTACCGCAATAATTGATAAGCAAGAATCTCTAAACTTTTGATTGCTCAATAAGTTAAGAATAATTTCTTCACTATTTTCATTTTTATAGACAAGGTGCTTAAGTGTAGAGTTACCACTAAAGCTCGCCGCATTAATGTATTGTTGGTGCTTAGTTGCTTTTAAGTAGAATGGTATAGAGAAATGATTGTGTGCATATACGTTCCTCATCGCTTTCTGCAGACCATAAATACGACTGCCGCGTTTTCCGCATGCTTCAAGGGTATCAATGTGTTGATAAATATACTTTCTTATCGCTCTGCAAGCTAAATGTTTACTTTCAATTGTATTCATTAACAATCGAACAGCGCCATGGCTGTCATAACCTAAAACAATATATTTCTGTTTTTGTATTGTTCTATCTTGTTCTAAAAAAGGCACGGTTAATTCAATTTCAATTTCTTCACCGGCTTTAAATTTAGTTTCTTTTACTAGGTTAACTAACAAACCTTGTATAGAGATATTTTTAGTAATACCGGGAATATGAGTAACAACATTATTACTGCGTGTAATTGCCATTTTAAAAGATAACACAAAGCGGTCTTCACCTCTAGAGTCATCATTTTCTGCTGTTACAATTTCGGTTTCATCAAGTGAGTCAACCGCACTCAGTTGAAAACGTTTTGGTAATAAATTTTCTAATTCAGTTATTTCTTCACTGACCGGTTTATGTATTATTTCATACAAGCTAGTAATATCTGATAGGGTGATCATATGATCGCAATTACTTATCATATCTATGGCCGCTTTCGGGATTGCCCTATTTAGAACAGCCATTTTAGGATGAACATGACAAGGTAAAGCTGAGGGAACATAAGCATCTTCTACAGAATTAATAAACGATGAGGATATTTTGACTACTCTAAACAAGCTATTTTTAAAATAATTATTAAAAACAGTTTTCACGCTTCTATTATTAACAAAGTCGTCATACCAAATAAGGGAATAAATGAAGGTATCTTTATATTTAGATTTTAATATAAAAGCATATTTATCAACCGTATTCTTCTCGTCTAGCGCCTTTTGTATACCTTCATTACCCAATAGTACGGGTAAATGAAAACTTTCATCTGCACCACTAAAAAATCGCCAAAACGCATCATTACCCGATGTTTTCATTGCAACTTTCACATGCCATGCATCATTTTTTTTATAACAAAGTAACGGAATGTCGTGAGTTTTATTTAGATATAGTTGCTCGTAACCTTTAGAGGTAACAGAGTCAAATAAAGGAGTAATAAATCGTTCTGTAGGACCAATAATAGCCAATTTTTTTTGTCTTAGGTAATGAGCAAACAAAACCCGCATTTGCTGATCTGTTAATGGACTTGAAAATTTCAATAAGTATTCAAACTTATTATTTACAGAAGATTTTTGACTATCAATAATAACAAATCCGAGTTCAAGTTCTTCAGTGAAATCTATTTCGGTATGATGGTCATATAGCCACAGGTACACTTTATTTGCTATAATACCCGGTATTTCGTGAGAGGTCTGAATAATAACTTTTTGATTATTCATCTTTTCGATGTTAGCCGTAAAACCAACCTCTTTTTTACCTTGGCTGGTCATCCCCATAATTGGGTTGATAAAAACTTTACAAGCAGAGTTAAGTTTTTTAAGTTCGTTAATTATTCTATTTTTATTTACTAAGGGTTTAGGTTCGGTTTTATCTATTTTAAATTCTGAAAATTCACTTTCATTTTCATTTTCAAGATTATATTTGCTGACACCTTTATCTTTATTAGCAGCTCTCTTTTGAGCGTCTTCATAAACTTCATAGTAAAGTGCTGTTGTATAAAGGTTTTGATATTCAACAAGTTTTTCATTGAATAGCTTTTTACCCGCTATATCCAAATAATGATTAATTTTATTGTGTGTAACTATTTGACAATCAGCAAAGATCAGCCGCAAATCTATTGGTTTATTAGCTTGTTGGGCAAGTTTTTTGATTTCATTTTTAACAGCAAGGTGTTGGCCAGAGTTTTCATCAGGTAGAAGTTTTTTAACTAAATATTCCAATCTATCATTGCTGGCATAGGGGACCAAACTTAAGATTTGTTTTTCAAACTTTTGTAAGTGAGAACTAATAACACTACTCATTAATCGTGGTACCTCGTATTTTTAAGCTAAACACATTGGAAGGTATTCAATTCATAAACCATTAACGTTGATGGTTTAATCCTAGAGCATATTAATAAATAAGACTAAATTAATGTTGCCATGTTGGCTAGTTGTTTTATTGGTATGTAGTTATCGGCACAACCACCATTAGTCTTTATTCTTTATTAAGCGCCTATGTTGATATAATCAAAAGGCATAATAGAGAGCGCGTATTTATTGCTTGCTCCTCTTCGCTAGAGGTCGATAGTTCTAATTAAAAAATAAGCAGGCCAAATTTCGCGTACCTGGCACTCCCACTGAATATCCACCTTACCATTAGGTGATTGTAAAAACCAATACCTCGCCCATTTACTAACAACTTTTCCTGACTTACTTAATTTTAATGGCGAAAACCGACGTTGGTATCGGTTGCCTTCATACTCAACAATTGCGTTATTTCTTGCTCTTTTATGTAAGCTATCTAAAGCCGTACTAATGAGTTCGACCTTTGATAATGCCAATATACCTTGTTCTTTTAAACAAGCTAATATCGCCGCTTTTTTTATACTTGTCTGCATGTAATCATCTATATGAGGAGTATAAACCATGCCCGTTAAACCATAAATAGCGGCTCGCTCTCTATCAGCAAGTACTTTTAATGGGATAATTAGCTGATTAATTTCATCTAATTCAGTGATGATATGCAATTTTATAGGTAATTTAGACAATGCCTACGCCTTTATAAATACTCATTGATTTCTCATTAATTTGGCGGATCTATATTATTATCAATGCTGTTATTTAAGCGGAACCACCCTGCTATAGAGTATCTATCGCGTTTAGCGGGTAATACTTCATGCGGAAACTCTTCGCTTAAAAACACAACTATTGTACCGAAGCTGGGCAATACTTTAATTTTACTGTTATCAACGACAGCGGAGGCTGGTATTTTTTTATCATAAATCACTAACTCGCCTCCATCATCAGCGGACCAATGCTGATTAAGGTAGACAACAACAGATAGCACCCGATTACCCTCACCTTTAAAAGCATCTTTGTGCTTCTTATAAAAGTCGCCTTTAGCATAATGAGCAAAATGACTTTCAAAAGAAAATAATCCGAGAAACAACCGGCGATTAAGATAAGCTTGCAGTGACTCGGTCCACGTTATCCAAGCACAACTGGCTTGGTTGTTACTGGTTATCCAGCTTATTTCATCTGTCCGTATAAAATTATTAATCATATGATCTTTGGCACGACCTATTCCAGCACGTTTGAATTTTTCAGTAGGTAATTCAATGATATGATTTAATAACAGATGTGTTAATTCTTCAGGCAAAGCATAAGGACGGATACTATAGCCCTTTTCAACAATATCATTGGATATTGACTCGAACAGTGATGAGTCACCACCAGAGTAAGTTATTTGAGCTAGGTTCAACTACATCCTATCTTAGGAAGTAAAACTAACATTTTCTTGATAATCTAATAAAATAACGAATATTCTATACTAGCACTTTGAATATATTAGTGTGAGCATTCGTTTTAATAAATGATTTAATCTTTTGCGATAGTAGATGTGATTGGTTAGAAAGTTACAACGTTACAAGCGGATAGAGTAAAGCCAAATCAGATAAAATAGTAAGACACTTTGCTAATAGCTAAAATCATTCCTACAGTTAACGCATAGAACTGCCAGTAGACAGTTAATTCAAGGAACGAATGTGCAAGTGACTAATCAACTTATTAAAGAAACATCCAAACAGTTTTCGACTCATATTTTAAATTCGGGAATGGAATGCGGCATCAGTCAAGATATTACAGACCCACAAGGAAAAAGAGTTTTTTTAAAAGCGGGTACTGAAATTACGGAAAAAATCCGTTTAAAATTAACTAACTTGCAACAAGAGGGGATCATCGGCCATGAAGATGTAATTTCTCTTACAGAAGATACCAGTAATGAAAATTTATTTGCGCCGATCCTAGACTTAGCTAAAACAAATCCTGTGATAAATAACTTTAAGCTAAATGAAACACTGGTAACCATTGGCGACTTTATAAAAGGCGGTTCAATTCCAAAGAAAATTATTGATCACCTCAGTATATTTTCACACCTCAACCCCTCTGCATACCAAAATACTTTAATCAATTTGATATTTGGCACCCATATCGGTAAAGCAAACAACTATTCTCCAACCGAATTAACTGAACTGATCTCTGTTTTGTTTTTTGAAAATATTGGTTACGCAAGACTTAACAATACAATGAAAGATGCAAAGTTAGTTCACCCTATCTTAAGTAAAGAAATAGTCAGACTTGCGGGCTTAGAGAGTAAGTTAGTCTTAGAATCGATAGAACAGCATGAAGAGAAATTGGATGGCTCTGGTTATCCAAAAAAGTTAACACAAATTCACGAATACGCTCAAATTTCACAAATAGCAAATCAATATTCTCAGATCACTAGAAAAAGTAAAAATATTAACACGGCCATCGGAGAGCTTTGTTTGTTAGCCGAAGGATTTGACTTTAGGACCAGTCAAAAAACGCAGGCTATTTATTCTTATCACTTACAAAGGCCCCTATTAGCAATAATGCAAGAAAGTATACAAACAGTTACCCATCAGCAAGCCTACGGAAACCATTTATACGACCAATTATCAAAAGTCATAAAGTGGACAAACACCTTAAATGCAAACAACCCAGAAATGAATTTTATTCAAGCTAAACTTAGGAGCACATTATGGGTGTCAGAATCATCACAGCAGCCATTCCAAATAAAAAGAGAAGAGCTTAAAGATAATCAAGTTTGTAAAATGTTCATAAATGACGCACGAAGATTAGTACTACAAATTTCACAATTTGCCAATTATTTCAATCAGATACTCCATTACCCGATTAAAATTGATAATATATCAACCAATAAAGAATATTTTTTGAAGTTAATCAATCCAGTCATTTAATTTTCTTAACAATGACTTAATATCAATTACCGCTGATTTTTTTGGTTAAAGTGCAACTAGTTTGCATACCCACTGCCAATAGCAGTAAATGGCAGTTCGAGTTCAAGCTCAGGGACTTGTAAACCTATCCAGGCGACAAAAGTATTACTATTAGGACCTGGAAAGATGCTGTATTCATTTACCCAAGGATAGCGGGCAATTGCGGCCTTAATTTTAGGAATTAGTTTAACCGCTTTATCACCTTTAATAGAAAGTAATAATACCGGTTTTGAGCCATACCAATACCTATCTGGTGTTAATGTTTGATACTGTCTTATTGCAGATAACCCCCGATTTACTTGCCAACCAGTCACTTCATAAACACTATACTTTGCTGCTTTTTCTTCTTTGATTGCAAGCCAAGGATGAACAGCAAACCAACCGCGCCAACTAAAAGCATCTGCGACATAAAACTCTATAACCGCCCTACCGTCTTCAGTTGGTAGCGTTGCAATACCAGCAGGCTCTCTGCTCGCGCTTCGCCAGTTGTTATGGGTACAAGCACTCAGTAGGAGTACAATACAAATAATCGTCCAAAATCTCATATGCGCTATTATTACACCGGTTTAAGCCTAGATTATATTGCTTAGGCTTGGTTTGATAAAATTTAACCAATATTCTTATTGGCAATAAAAATCCTATTACTTTAAAATCAGAATACACTTTTTTGTGCAAATAAAACCAATCAGTTGGCCAAATTTGAACCATAGAATAAGTTTCAGATGAATATTTACGACACTTTAATCACTTTAAAGCCTCACTTAAGCTGAGCTTTTTTCTTCGACAGTGTAAAGTTTGCATAAAAAGTAGTCACGACCCCCGCGACAAGAGAAAGCATTGCTAAGCCAAATAATGCGTTATCTTGAGATTCAAAGGCTAATAGATATACCCCCAACACAACACAGAATAAACCAACATAAATAAAAACCTGAGGGTGTGAAATAATTAGACCCGTAGATTCGGTATTTTTTCCTTTATTGGATTTAGTATGTGATGAAGCTTTTCGTTTATGTTTATTTGTTGGCATCGCCAATTCCTTAATTTTTATAACAATATGTTATCGGTACATCTCAATGATGCCCTCGTTATAACTAGTAATTAATTTATACTAATATTAGATAAGATCAAATAATTATCTCTAGCTGAAAATGACTCAATAACGTTAAGACGATATAAAACAAAAAACAATTAAAAACGCATCATAAATATTCGGAGATAATGTATACAGTCACGTCAACTTGAATGACGAATCGAAGCACCCCAACTTATTAGCGTACCCAAGTACTTACATTAACCGTCGTTAATTGCCTAAACAGTCATTTAGCAAGGCTAAATTCGTTAATGGGTTATTTTACGTTACTGTAAAATAAAAAATGCCTAATATTAAGATTTAAATCTAAATATTAGGCATGAGTTTAACAGACCATCATAAATATCTTAACCGTGAAAAGTGGCTAAATATTTATCTGTTTACTAATAATTATTTTTCAAAAATTATTAGTAAAGCTAGTGCTTAATTAAAATGCAAAGTCTTCACTGGCTAGAGCCATCATCGAGTCTACACCACCTTCCATACAAGCTGCATGACCTTGAGCTCTAGGAAGTATACGATGAAAGTAAAATGCTGCTGTTTTAATTTTAGCTTGATAAAACGCTTTATCTTCACCCGCGTCTTTTAGTTTACTTTGCGCTACAGAGGCCATTTTTGCCCAGAAGTAGCCTAAGGTTACATAACCGGCAAACATTAAGTAATCAACCGAAGCACCACCAATCTCATCCGGGTTCTTCATGGCTTTTTGACCAATATCACCCGTGATCATTTGCCATTGTTTAGCGTATGAGTTTAGGGTACTAACATACTCACTCATTGCTGGGTTGTCGGCATTGTCTTTCGAAAAAATAGCGATGTCTGTCATAAATGGCTTCAAAATTTGACCTTTACTGCCTAAAATTTTACGGGCTAATAAATCTAACGCTTGAATACCCGTTGTGCCTTCATAAATACAACTAATTTTAGTGTCACGCAGAAGCTGTTCCATGCCCCATTCTTTTATAAAACCATGTCCACCAAAAACTTGTACACCATGACTTGTACATTCGAAACCTAACTCTGTTAAAAATGCTTTTGCAACAGGCGTTAGTAAGGCTAATTTGTTTTCTGCATCAGCTTTAAGATCAGCATCATCTGATGCGTGGGTTATATCAACTAATTGCGACAAATAACCAATTAGTGCTCTACCCCCCTCAGAAATAGACTTTTGCGTAAGTAACATACGACGAACATCAGGGTGCACAATAATAGGATCAGCTGGTCCATCTGGATTTTTAACGCCGCTAATCGAACGCATTTGCAAACGATCTTTTGCATAAGCTAATGAACCTTGAAATGCCGCTTCAGCTGCTGCAGAACCTTCCATTGCTACACCTAAACGAGCAGCATTCATAAAAGTAAACATGCAGTGTAGGCCACGGTTCTCCTGTCCAATTAAAAACCCTTTAGCGTTATCAAAATTGATAACACAAGTGGCATTAGCATTGATACCCATTTTATGTTCAATTGAACCACAACTCACAGCATTTCGGTCTGCTTTTGTGCCATCATCATTGACATTAAACTTAGGAACAATAAACAAAGAGATACCTTTACTACCTTCAGGAGCACCTGGTAGGCGTGCGATAACAATGTGTACAATATTCTCTGATAAGTCATGCTCTCCGGCCGAAATGAATATCTTTGTGCCGGTAATCGCATAGCTACCATCATCGTTTAATATAGCTTTAGTGCGCAACATGCCAAGATCAGTACCACAATGTGATTCAGTTAAACACATAGTGCCTGTCCAGCTACCTTCAACTAATTTAGGCATATACTGCAGTTTTTGTTCACTGGTGCCATGAGCTTCAATTGTTGCTTGTGCCCCATGACTTAAACCAGGGTACATAGCAAAACTATGATTAGCAGACGACATCATTTCACTAATGGAAGCATTAAGAGAATAAGGTAAACCTTGCCCACCAAACTCTTCACTCTGAGATAATGTTGGCCAGCCACCCTCAACGTATTGTTGATAAGCATCTTTAAAACCATCTGGCGTAGTTACTACACCGTCTGTCCACGTACAACCTTGCTCGTCACCGATTTGATTTAAGGGTGCAATAACTTGTTCAGTAAACTTGGCTGCTTCTGAGATAATAGCGTCCACCATATCTTCACTAGCATCATCGTAACCTAATTTCTTATAGTGTTTGTCGCAGTCTAATAATTCTTGCATTACAAACTTAATATCACGAACTGGGGCTTTATATTCAGGCATTCTATTGACTCCAAAAATTTATTATTAACCGTTGACTTCACTATTCAACATTGCTTTAACCAAGTGGTCATACCACTGATATTATCGATATGAGATAAATTAGTCAAATGAATTTAATTTATCCCTAACTATTCAGTATCCATATAATAAAAGTTAATGCGCTTCTGAAATACCCAGTGAAAAATAACCACTTACTATATGATTTTAGAATAGAGCGTGATAATAATTATTCATTGGTTTTATAAAGATAACAGTTCTACCATCAGAAATGCGCTTAAATCTCTTTTAACCTTATTACAGTGGCTATCTATACCCTTTTGTAACAAGTATAGATCACTTTTTTAAGCGATATATACGGTTAATAGTTAATTAAACGTTACCAAAAATTTAATCGCTGTTAAGCTAAGTCTCATTTACAATGTCCCTTAATATGAGACTATTTTAAAATTATAAAGGAGTCTCAATGTCTATAACCACCCTCTTAGAAAAACGTAATTCAGTGCGTGCTTATTTGGAAACACCGGTCAAACAAGCATTATTAGAAGCTATTTTTACACAAGCACAACGCGCTCCTTCAAATTGCAATGTACAACCTTGGCAAACTTGCGTAGTGTCTGGCGCAAAAAAAGAATCATTGAAAAATGATCTACTCTCAGCAGTTATGAGTGGTACTCCACCAAACCCAGACTTTAACTGGCTACCTAAATACGAGGGTATCCATAGAGACCGCCAATTTGGTTCAGCTAATGCACTTTACAGTGCTATTGGTGTTACCCGCGAAGACAAACTGGGTCGTCAAAAAGCGATGATCCGCAATTGGAGTTTTTTTGATGCTCCCCATGTGGCCTTTTTTACTATGGATAAATATCTCGATATTATGGGTGCGGTTGACTTGGGTATTTATGCGCAAACTCTTTCGCTCATTATGGCTGAGCACGGTTTATCAAATTGTATGCAAGGGGCATTGGGGCAGTTCCCAGATCCAATCAAAAAATCCTTAAACTTACCAGAGCAAAGAGGTGTTTTATTTGGTATGTCATTTGGTTACGCTGATATAACTGCGCCGATAAATAAAACTCATACTGATCGCGAAGATATTGCCAGTGCGGTTAGCTTCTTTAAATAACGACTCACAATAACAATTAATAAATCGTCATCAGCGATCATGTTTTGTTCAATACGATGTTCAATAATCATATTGGAAATATATATAAAATATTTACCCATTAGATAATAAAGAATACTGAAAATCAGTATAGATAGTACTGAATTAATTATATTTGTAAGACAAAAAATGTACCTATTGGTATATTTTAAATTACGATGGGCATGGGATTAGCTATTTCCATTGGTCTAATTAATCCTTGACTGGTATTACCTATTATTGGCTTTAGTTTGACATATTTCATGTTATTAACGCTGAATATGCCGTTGATATTATACTTAGGTTGTTACGTTCAAATATCATTTAACACAAAAAAGCCTTAACTCAATACATGCTAAGCTAACGTACCTATAAAAAAGGTAAAAATTTAATCTTACTACCAAGCGACACCTATTCATTAAGTTGATAACAATGAATTTCAAGGAAAAATGTAAACATGATTACTGTACATCACCTTAACAAATCACGTTCTAAACGCGTTATCTGGTTGTTAGAAGAGCTTAATATGCCTTATAACATTGTTAAACATCAACGTAACCCGCTCACAAATTTAGCGCCTGAAAGTTTAAAATTAATTCATCCGCTAGCAAAAGCCCCTATTATCGTAGATGGTGAGGTTACTTTGTGTGAGTCTGGCGCGGTTATGGAATATATTCTTAACCATGCAACGGCGAGTAATTTAAGGCCGAGCATTGATTGTAATGAATATTACCATTATTTAGAGTGGTTACACTTCGCAGAAGGGTCCTTAAGTTTACCTGTGATAACGACCTTGCTGATGTCAATGGAAACTCGTGAAGGCACTCAGCTTCTTGATGGTTACATTGCTAAAGAAAATCATCTCGATTTTTCATATATCGAAAATACTTTAACCATAAGGCGTTATTTTGCTGGTGATTCTTTTAGTGCTGCTGATATTATGATGGCAGTGATACTCGAAATTGCAGAAAGTATTGGTTTGTTAGAAAACAAAGACAAAACTAAAGACTATCTCGTTAATATCAGAAAAAGACCCGCATATCAAAAAGCGGCTCAATTTGGCTAACAGCCAGTGATATCAATTTTAACAACTATAGGAAAGAACATGGAATTAATAGATTTTGAACTCGATGAAAACATTGCAACGATAACTCTAAAAAATGGCAAGGTTAACGCTATTTCTCATCAAGTAATAACAGAAATTAACAGCGCTTTAGATCAAGCAGAAGCAGCAAAAGCGGCCGTTATTTTAACAAGTCAACCAGGAATATTTTCAGGTGGCTATGATTTAAAAACGATGAAAGAAAGTTCTGACTCTGCCGTATCGCTAGTTACAGCAGGCTCAACGCTTACTCGCCGTATGTTATCTTTTCCCTTTCCTATTGTTGGCGCCTGTACCGGCCATGCTATTGCCAAAGGTGCTTTTTTATTACTCAGTTGTGATTATCGCATCGGCACATTAGGTTCATTTAAAATTGGACTCAATGAAGTGGCTATTGGTATGACCATGCATCAAGCTGGCCTTGAACTCGCTAGAAACCGAGTACCGATTAACTATTTAACGCGTTCGGTAATAAACGCTGAATTGTTTGATCCAGAAACAGCTGTATTAGCTGGATTTCTTGACACATTAGTTGAACCCGACCAATTAATGGCAACGGCAAAAGTGGCAGCTACCCAACTGTTAACCCTAAATATGACAGCACACCATGGTACTAAACTAAGAGAAAGAAAAGACATACTAACGGCATTAGATGCGGCAATAGCAATAGATTCAACGATGACCTTGAGCCTATAGTAAATCTACCATGTCTCACTAAAGTATTTTCTTAGCGCTACATAACAAGAATACTCACAGTATATTAGGCCGTTAACGTATGATAAAAAATTTCACCCTGTTTTCTGTTTTATTATTTATGTGTGTTTTCTTTAGTGGTGCATGGTATTTTTCTTCAAAAATATTAATACTGCCAATTACTGAGTGCACACAAGCCCGTTTTGCCTTTTGTGGAGAGCCAAGTGAACAAGGCCTCAGTTTTGAAAACGTTGCTTTTAACACCGATGATGGCCTAACACTGCCGGCTTGGTATATGCCTGCAGATAATGACACCCATAAAGCGATATTATTAGTACATGGTAGAACAGCAAACAGGTCCGAAGGTATGCGCTACGCCAAGGCTATTGTTGCTGCCGGTTATAATGTTTTAGCTATTGATCTGCGTCATCCACGCCAAGACCCTGCTATTATTTCAACGATGGGCTATCACGAGAAAAAAGACGTCACAGCCGCTTTAAATTATTTAGTTGATAAGAAAAATATTAGCTCGATTGGTGTAATGGGATTTTCTATGGGCGCAGCAACTAGCATCATAGTTATGGCAAAAGACTCTCGTATAAAAGTGGGTGTTTTTAGTGGTAGCTATGCTAATTCGATGGACGTACTCGCTGAACAGGCAAAAGTACTCTACGGTCTTCCTCGTTTCCCATTAATGCCAATGGTAGCAAAATTTTTTGCTTGGCGCGGCGATTTAAAAATTGATGAAATTAATCCAGAAAAATACATCGCAAACATCTCGCCTCGACCTGTTTACATTATGCATGGCACAGCCGATAAAACCGTAGACTTTAAACACGGACAACGTTTATTTAGTGCCGCCAATGAGCCGAAGCAATTTTGGCAAGCTGAAGGTGGCGAGCACACTAAACTATGGCAACTCAACCCTGAAAAAGCTGAAAATAGTGTCGTTGACTTTTTTAATCGCTACCTTTAAAAGCTCTTCAGTTTAGTCTTAACCCTTTAACAATAAGTTCAAGGGTAATAATCTTTTATATAATTTTTATCATAGGTGTCTATAAACGTATATGTCAAAACCTGTAATCAACTTTGTCCATGCCAATGGTTTTCCAGCAGGAAGTTACCGCACATTTCTATCATTGTTTTCAAATGATTATTCAACCATTGCTTTAGAACAATATGGTCACGATGATTGTTACCCCATTCATAATAATTGGCAATTTTTGGTCAATGAGCTGGTTAACTTCATTAAAAAACAAGACCAAAAGGTCATTTGTGTTGGCCATTCTTTTGGTGGTGTCATTTCTTTTATGGCCGCTTGTCAGCATCCTGAACTATTTCGTGGTGTCGTCATGTTAGACCCTCCTGTATTTTCTGGGCCATTATCTTGGTTTTTAAAACTCGCTAAAAAAACACCTTTTATTGATAAAATATCTCCAGCGGGTCGAGCTAAAAACAGGCAAAAACATTGGCCGTCTGATACGCAATTAGTTAATAATTTTGCTCAAAAGAAACTTTTTAAGAATTTTGATGCCCGATGTCTACAAGATTACGTAGACAGTGCCGTGACATTAAAAAATAAAAGATGGGAATTAATGTTTTCACCCGACGTTGAAGCCGATATATTTAGACACCTACCTTGCAATTTAGCAACATATAAAAATAAACTGACGGTGCCATCTGCATTGATTTATGGTGATAAAACAGACGTATTGCCGGTAAGTTACTTTAATCGATTTGCTAAAATGAATAACATACCACTGACTAAATTAGCTAATGGCGGACATATGTTTCCGCTTGAACAACCCGAAGCAACCGCGTCTATAATTACTAACATTATTAAAGATTGGTAAGTAATGTAATAAAAGAGAAGGTGCTATAAAACGGCTTTTATTAGCCCTTCATTCATTACAGGCAGGTAAAGCTACAACCGTCCTTGGTTGTAATTTACTAGTGGGATATTTAGCTGAGCGCTTTTATCGCTCGACCTATGCCATCGACCGTTAAAGGATACATTCTATCGGCTATTAACTGCCTAACAATAGAGATTGAGTGATGATAATCCCAATGAGTCTCTGGCTGTGGGTTTAACCAGGCGACCTTATTAAAATGACCAAGAATTTTATGCATATGAAAGGTTCCTGGTTTTTCATTCCAGTGTTCAACACTGCCGCCAGGTGATGTTATTTCATAAGGCCCCATAGTGGCATCACCAACAAATATAACTTTGTAGTCCGAACCAAAGGTTCTAATGATTTCTTCTAAATCAATAGTGTCAGTGCGGCGTCGGCTATTGTCTTTCCATAATCTTTCATAAACACAATTATGAAAATAGAAAAATTCAAGGTGTTTAAACTCGGTATGTGCCGCTGAAAAAAGTTCTTCACACGTATGTATGTAATCGTCCATAGAGCCGCCGATATCAAAGAACATCAATACTTTTACTGCATTATGACGTTCAGGCTCCATATGAACATCGAGCATACCGCCATTTTTCGCCGTTGAGGTAATAGTAGTGTTAATATCAAGCTTTTCACTTGCACCGGTACGGGCAAATTTTCTTAGTTTTTTTAGCGCTAATTTTATATTTCTAGTGCCTAATTCTCGGTCTTGATCAAAGTTTCTAAATTCTCGCTTATCCCACACTTTAACCGCACTATTATTACGATTTTTATCTTGCCCTACCCTAATACCTTCGGGGTTATAACCATAAGCGCCAAAAGGAGATGTACCACCAGTACCTACCCATTTATTGCCGCCAGCATGGCGTTTCTTTTGTTCTTCAAGGCGTTCTTTTAACGCTTTCATTAGCTCGTCTAAACCACCTAATGCCTTTAACTTGTCTTTTTCTTCTTGGCTTAGGTGCTTTTCAAATTCTTTTCTTAGCCAATCCTCAGGTAATATTTTATCAAATATATCAATTACTTGTATACCTTCAAAATATTCAGCGAATGCACTATCGAATTTATCATAATGAATTTCATCTTTAACCATAACAATTTTAGCTAGGTGATAAAACTCTTCCACATTAGCAAAAACAACCCCCTTTTTTAATAGTGCAATTAAGTCTAATAACTCACGCAAACTACAAGGAACTTTATGTTTTCTTAACGTTATAAATAAATCTATAAACACAACAACTACCTGTTTCTGCGACTAATAAAGGCGAGTTTTTCAAGTAGTGAGACATCTTGTTCATTTTTTAATAGCGCACCAAATAGAGGAATAATACCGGACTGCTTATCGATTAATACCTCTTGAGCAACATCGTCTGCGACCAGTAGTTTCAACCAATCGATTAACTCTGATGTTGAAGGCTTTTTCTTAATACCTTGTAAGTCTCTCAGTTCAAAAAACACTTCTAAGGTATGCGCTAATAACTCTTTTTTTACATCAGGGTGGTGAACAGCAATAATCTGTTCCATTTCTACTTTTGTTGGAAACTTGATGTAATGAAAGAAACAGCGACGTAAAAATGCATCGGGTAGCTCTTTTTCATTATTAGACGTTATAATAATGATCGGACGTTGCTTTGCTTTAATAACTTGTTGCGTCTCATAAACATAAAACTCCATCTTATCAAGTTCTTGCAGTAAATCATTAGGGAACTCTATATCGGCTTTATCTATTTCATCAATTAATAATATCGGACGTTGCTCTTCTTCAAACGCCTGCCAAAGTTTACCTTTAACGATGTAATTAGCAATATCATGCACACGTTCGTCGCCTAACTGGCTATCTCGTAATCTTGATACGGCATCGTATTCGTATAAGCCTTGTTGCGCTTTAGTTGTTGATTTAATATGCCATTGATATAGCTTACAATTAAGTGACTTTGCTAATTCTTCAGCTAATTGCGTTTTACCCGTTCCCGGCTCACCTTTAATCAATAGTGGCTTTTCTAGGGTGATCGCAGCGTTTACCGCTAAGCGAAGTTCGTCTGATGCAATATAACTCTCTGTACTGTTAAACATGTTTTTACCTATTTTAGGGCTTAATTATAGTCTAATTCGACTAACATCTACGCAACGTTAATTGCGACCGGTGTACCATTTAAAGCAGCATTACCGGTTAAAGTATCTACTCGACTTGCATCGGTTAAATCATTAATACTAACACCTGGTTGCTTGGCTGCAACCGACATCTGGGTGCCTTTTTGATTATGTCCCCAGCCTTGCGGCATACTGACCACCCCACGTTGAATATCGTCGGTGATCACTACCTCTATTTTCACTTCACCAACCATTGAGCTCACCATAACAGATTGACCATTGCTAATGCCTAATACCTTAGCATCATCTGGATGAACCTCTAAGGTACAAGGATTTTTGCCTTTAATTAAGCGCTCGGAATTCTGTGTCCAGGTATTATGACTTTTCACTAAACGGCGACCAATTAAATCGAATGGATAATTAATATCACGAGCAGGATGAATAATAACATTTTGCAAACGCGGTAAATCATTAATATAGAGTTGCGGCACTAAGTTTACGCTACCTTGCTCGGTTTTTATCCGCGCTTCGATACACGGCATTAACGGTCCAATATCGATACCATGAGGATTGTCGATTAATTTTGCTAAGCTCATACCTTGTTTACCATAAGGACCCTTTTGCAATTCCATATCTAAGATCATTTCTGGTGTGTATTCATCAATGTCTGTATCTGTCATTCGTGCCGCTAGCTCCTTCAGTATTTGCCAATCGGTGCGTTGATAGTCTGCTGGTTCAAACAATGGCTTAGAGTATTTGACGGTATTTCTCACTGAAAATGAATTGAAGAAAATATCAAAATGAGAATTTTCAAGACCGGTTGTTGCCGGTAAAATAATATTAGCGTGTTTAGTGGTTTCATTAAGATAAATATCGATGGCGACCATATAATCTAATCCTGAAAACGCTTCAGCTAATTTATGTCCACTCGGTGAAGAAAGCACAGGATTACCTGCTACCGTAATTAAGCTTTTTATTTGACCTTCACCGGGGGTTAATATCTCTTCAGCTAATGTTGCAACCGGAAACTCACCATTGAAAAAAGGTAACTTTCTGACACGACTCTTATATTGCCCAAAGGAGCTTTTATGACCCTTCTTGTGATTTCTTAATAAATCAAAAGCGGGCTGTGGAAACATAGCACCGCCTGCTCGGTCAAAATTGCCGGTTATAATATTAAGCACATTGGTTAGCCATTGGCATAGACCACCAAACGTTTGAGTAGATGCGCCCATACGACTGTAACACACCGCTGAGTTTGCAGTTGTCATATCATTGGTTAACGTTCTAATATCACTTGCCGGTATACCGACATGCTTAGCCACTGATTCGGGTGAATAATCATTAGCGATATTTTCCAACACATTTAGTCCATCAACCCTATCTGCTAGGTGGCGAAGATTAACGCTATTGGTTGTAAAAACACAGTGGATCATCGCCAATAACAAGAGTGCGTCTTTTTCTGGTCTGATAAACAAATGTTGATCGGCAATTTTAGCGGTTCGGGTACGGCGAGGGTCAACAACAACAATTTTACCTCCTCGTTTTTGAATGGCTTTCATTCGGCCGATAACATTGGGTGCCGTCATCATACTACCATTAGAGACCACAGGATTTCCGCCAATAATCATCATAAAATCAGTGCGGTCTATATCAGGCACGGGGATTAACATACCCGCACCAAACATAAAATTAGCGGCAACATGATGTGGCATTTGATCGGTTGAAGCAGAACTAAAACGGTTTATCGTCCCTAACGATTTCATAAATGGTTTTAGAAAAAGCGCATTACCTAAGTTGTGCGCGTTAGGGTTACCTAAGTAAACCGCCAAAGCGTTACGGCCATGTTCTTTTTGAGTGCCTTTAAGTTTTGCGACTATCTCGGTAAAAGCTTGATCCCATGAAATATCTTCCCACCCATTAGCTGTCCGTCTAATGGGTGTTTTTAAACGGTCTTCGTCATTATAAAAATCTTCTAACGCCGTTGCTTTAGGGCAATTATAACCTTTACTAAAAGGGTCTTTTGGGTCGCCTTTAATCGATAAAATATGCTTATCTTGATACTTAATTTCTAAGCCGCACATCGCTTCACAAATATTACAGTTACGGTAGTGCGTTTTGATATCACTCATAGTTATCTCCTAATTGGACCCATTAAAAAATGAAAACCTTCTTGGTCAGCGGCTTCTTTGCGGCTTAAAACATATTAATTATTGACGTTAAAATTTTTCTTCAAACCACTGTTTTGTCAGGCCAATACTGACCATACTTTTAAGCTTAAACAATGCCATCCAATCACCATCTTGAGGAACAGCATCGCCGCAACGGGGATCTGAACGTTGTAGCGCACCCGTCATTTTATGATCTATAGGTATAGTTTCACAGCCATGATCTGATTCACAAATGAAATCCCAAGGCTCTCGAGCCGGCGCATGACAAGCAAAACAGTTGCCACCAAAACGATTAACAACATCGACAAAACCACGCCTACCTATTTTTGACCCTTGTTCATTAACTTCTAGTTCAAAAAACTCCCAGTCACCCGTAGCGGGAAAAGTACCCGATTCGCGTTTAACCATGGCTTCTGTTGGCACAAGCTGCACAACTGACCCCACGGGGTACTTAGCGCCCTCTGGTGCATTGGCTGCGGCTAAAGTGCTTTTTATATCTCCTAAAAGATTATCAACATAAAAATGCCTGACCGGTGTCATATCTCTTATGCAGCTAAAGCTGTTCTCATCGACATTAACCTCTGTTATCGCTGCAACAGCGTTAACGACAGCAACACTTTGATCAGTATCTGGCGTCTTAACGGATGTTTCTGCGCTAACAGACAAAGATGTTAAACATGCAAACACTAAGGTGCACATCAGGTTATTAACAAGTTTTGGGGACATATTCATTTCCATTTTAATTAAGTATCGTAAAGTAAATTTGAGTTTTATTGATAAAAAAACACCTATAACCGCGCAGCATTAAGCTGACCATCAGAGTTTCACAATAAGTTTGCCTTTATTTTCACCGGTAAAAAATAAATTCAAGCCAGTCATAGCTTCATCAAAGCCATCTAAGATATGAGCACGATACTTAATTTTACCTTGCATTACATAGGGTGTTAGCTTTTCTAATAGGGCTGGGACTTCGCCAAAATGATCTGGCATAGTAAAGCCCTGTATTGTTAAGCGTTTCTTAATGATAGGGATCCAACTAGGTGCTAAGTCGGGTTCTGCTTTTGGGTAATCAGCAATCATCCCACAGACAACAATTCGACCATGAGCATTCATCCGAGCAATAACATGGTGTTGGATTGGTCCACCGGTATTTTCAAAGTAGACGTCAATACCCTTTGGCGTTAATTGCGCTAATGTAGTCGCGATATCATCAGTTTTATAATTTATCGCGCCATCAAAGCCTAATTCATTTACCACCCAATCAGCTTTTTCATCACTACCTACAACACCAATGACAGTAAGTCCGTCGGCTTTAGCAAGTTGCCCGACAATTGAGCCAACTGAACCAGCCGCTCCAGAAACAACAAGTGTTTCCCCTTTTTGAGGCTTACCTATGCTGTATAATCCTTGTGTTGCGGTTAACCCCGGTAAAGCAAAAACCGATAAGATAGCTTCATCTGGTAAGGGTGCTGTTACTTTATTTAAACCCGTACCATCACTTAAGTAGTATTCTTGCCAGCCCATCATGCCCATAACGCGATCACCAACGTTGAAGTTAGCATGATTACTTTCAACGATTTCACCAATACCTGAACTGCGCATAACATCGCCAAGGGCAACGGGTGGAATATAACTTTCTGTATCTGCACTCATCCAACCGAACATTGCCGGGTCTAGTGACATATGTGATTGTTTAACTAGAAATTGGTTTTTAGCCACTTCAGGAATATTCTTTTCTACAACGTCAAACAAATCAGGTCCTATTGGACCACCAGAAGGACGTGCAATTAAATTTATCGCTTTATACGTTGTAATCATTATTATCTCTATGCGTTTATAGTATGTAATTGGCGTCTCTTTATTAAGAGACTATGCCAATAACTGATTTATACTCTTTATCTGGTTTAACTGTTGATTTTTATAAATCTGATCAAATGACTCCGCTAATTTTTCGCTGTCATTCATCACTTTTTGCCAATACCACATTCGCTGTTTGCGGTTCATGGCAATGAAGTCGTTTCTGTCAGGAATTTTATGGTGAGGTAATGCGTCAATAAACTTAGCAGAAGGACAAATCAATACCGTATTGTCGTAGTTTTTTAATCTTACTTTTCTTGTTAAACTTTTATCAAACCAACCCGCCTTAAGTGATGAGCTAAAATGGGGGTAAAGTGTTAATCCTGGATTTTTAATCTTAAAATCAAAATGATAATCAACAATACCACCATCTCGGTACATACCTTTTGGACTATTTTCAATATCACTAATACCCCGCATCACCAAGGGTATTGAACCTGATGCGAGTAACGCGTTACGAATATTGCCTGTTGAAAAAGATAGGCGTGATGTGGGTATGTTATCAGGGTCGCTAAGCTCAAGGTTACTATGGCTCGATTGAAAAATATAACGCTCATATTGGCTATTTAAGCGTGGGCGACTGATGCGATTATTAACATAGCTTTTTGCCAGGCCAAGTCCTTGAATAAATTTATTTTCATAAGCAACAAAACCGTTACATTTAGCTACGATGATATGTGCTTTAAAATGAAGGTTATCAACAATTTCTTGCTCGCCTGAAACTCCAAAAATAGCATCCATCATTTCTAATGCTTTTTCGCTAACCTCTGCAGGCTTGGCTTTAGCCGTGTAAGTAGTTTCATGATAATTTTTTGCGAGACGTTCTATTGCAGCGAGGGGATCTTTTTGAGCAAAACATGCATTTCTAAAAGCACCAACACTTGAGCCAATAAGGTTTAATGCTTGTTCTCTATTTTTAAAAAATTCACTAAAGAGGTATTTATCTAAACCATATAAAGTAAACCATTTAGGTCCACCACTCGCCGCTAAAAAAGAGCTAAATAAGTCAGGTGAAATTCCATTTTCTTTAATCGTCTTCATGGCTGAATCGCCAGCATATATTTCTAACATATTATCTTGTTGTTCACTTTTTGGTGACAATAATAAATCATTATAATCTCCAAGCCATGGTAAACGTTAGAAATAAATTAAACAAATGAATAGTACTTATGGTTCATTATTCACCAAATGAATTCGAGTTAACGAAAACGAGAAATATCACCAAGCTTAAGATAGTGAAAAGCACAAATGGGGAGACCAAACCCAAAGCGTTCAGTCTCCAAACAGAGGTTAACTATTTTTGTTGGGATTAATCAGATATTTTTCGCCTGTTTTCTTAGCATTGTATTGTAAAACAATCGCTGGGGTCATCGCTTGTTCAAAACTTAATTCTTCAGTAAACGCACAAGCAAAAGTGGTTTTTATCTCATCGGCCACTTGCTTTTGTAATTTTGCGATTTGTTGTGGTTGCAACTTACCTAAAAAGCTCATTAATAACCAACCGCCTATGCCCCATGTCATTCCGTAAGCGCGATTTAAGATACTTGGGGTGAAGTCTAACCCCCCATAAATATAAACTTGTTTATTAGTCTCTGAACCATAAGTATTAAAGCCAACAGCGTCTTTACTGCCAGACTGCTCCATTGCGTTCAGGATATCACTGACAATTTCGCCACCACCAATTGCGTCAAAGGCTAAAGTTGCCCCTGTTTTATCAATCGCTTTATACAAATCAGCCTTAAAGGTTTTACTCGATGAATCACAAATATATTGAGCGCCAATTGCTTTAAGTATCTCAGCTTGTTGCTGACTTCTAACAATATTGACCAAAGGAATGTCTTGTGCCAAACATATTTTATTTAGCATTTGTCCTAGACTTGACGCTGCAGCGGTATGCACTAATGCACTGTGCCCCTCCATACGCATGGTTTCTACCATACCTAAAGCAGTTAAAGGATTTACAAAAGAAGAAGCAGCATGCTTAGCTGTAGTCCCTTCATGGTGAACAATACAAGCTTGTGCGGGTACGCAACAATATTGGGCATAGGCGCCTCCGGTTAAAACCGCGACTGTTTTCCCCATTAACGACTGAGCAGCTTCACTATCACCGGCAGCAACCACAGTACCAGCGCCTTCATTACCAATAGGTAATACTTGATCTAAACGAGATTTAATTCGAGGTAGTATACTGCTATGCACAGGTGCACTGAGCGTTAATTTATCTGCACTTAATACCGCCTCGGCTAAATTAGCAGGTCCAAACATCGGCCACATATCAGATGGGTTGATGGGAGCGGCTTCAATACGAACGATCACTTCATGGGATTTAGGTGTCGCTACCTCGACCTCTTTTAAAGATAGTTCAAGTGTTCCGCTTGCAGAAATATGAGTAAATAATTGTTTTGAGTTTGTCATGATAAGATATTCTCCAGCTGTTTGTCGTCGTTTTATGACGTGGTAATTTTTATAGCGTTAGGTGCTAGGTTCGTGTTGTGTTGGCTACAATAACGGTTACTTCTATTAGCGTCTTTCAGGCTCAGTCACTTTACGACCCTCAAGACTAAACTTGCCGGTTCCTAGGCCAGTGATAATTAATAAACCGGCAATTATACCCATGTTTTTAAGGAAGTTTTGTAATTCATGACTGCGCGCCACACCTTCTGTCATTCCCCAAAAATCATGCATAAATAAGCTTATCAACAAGGTTAGACCCGCTAATATAAAAGCGGACACTTTACCTTTGAAACCAATAATGATGGCCACTCCACCAACCAATTGAATAATAATGGTTAACACTAATAATAACGATACCATAGGGACATTGTGCTGCTCCATGTAGGCACTGGTGCCCTCAAATTTGTTAATTTTACTTATCGCAGGGATAATAAAATAAAGGCCCATCAGTACACGTCCCAAAAAAAGACAGCTATTTTCTAATATATTCAAGGGTAAATCCTTATCGTGTTAATGAGTTTCTTAGCTTTCTAGCAGAATAAAAAACGCCTAAGAACTAGCATAACACTAGTCGTAGGCGTAAATACCCAGTCGATTTATTAGTTGAAAAAAGTCAACTTTGTCTACTTATGCAACGTCTTTACGTAACTCTTTTCGTAACACTTTACCGACATTACTTTTTGGCAACTCATCGATGAACTCTATCAACTTAGGACGTTTATAGTTTGTTAGCATTTCATGACAATGATCAAATATATCTTGCTCTGCTAAATTAGGATTTTTCCTGACAATAAAAACCTTAACCGCTTCTCCTGTTGTATCGTGTGGAATACCAATAGCAGCGGCTTCAAGTACACCATCATGCATAACGAGAACTTCTTCAATTTCATTAGGAAAAACATTAAAACCTGAGACGTTGATCATGTCTTTTTTTCGGTCAACAATTTTAAAAAAGCCATATTCATCCATGGTGGCAATATCGCCAGTAGCTAGCCAACCATCTTTTAGCACTTCATCTGTTGCATCGGGTCGGTTGTGATAACCTTTCATCACCTGAGGACCTTTAACCCACATTTCACCGGGCTCACCTAGCGTAACTTCCTGACCATCATCGCCAATTAAGCGAATATCGGTCGAAGAAACAGGTAAACCAATAGAGCCATTATAGCTTTGTTGATTAAAAGGGCTCATCGTCACTAATGGCGCACACTCTGTTAAACCATAGCCTTCTAACAATCTTGTTTTAGTGACTTTTTCCCAAAGTTCGGCTACCGGACGTTGTACTGACATACCGCCACCAAAACCAAGTTTTAATGGGCTAAAATCAAGTTGGTCAAACCCTGGGGTATGTAATAAAGCATTAAACAAAGTATTTACACCCGTGATAATAGTAAAAGGGTATTTAGCGAGCTCTTTAACAAAGCCTTTCATATCTCTTGGATTGGTAATTAAAATATTAGTACCGCCAAAAGGCATAAAACATAAGCAATTAGACGTTAGCGCATAGACATGATAAAGCGGTAAGGCTGTCACCATAATTTCTTTGCCAACTTCATATATATTTTTAGTCGCTGCATTTGATTGTTCAAGGTTAGCCACCATATTGCGATGGGTAAGCATGGCTCCTTTTGATGGACCCGTCGTACCACCGGTATATTGTAAGAAAGCTAGATCTGAACCAACCACTTTGACAGGCTTAAAGGTTAATTTAGCTCCTTTTGTCATCGCTTGATTAAACCTGACTGCTCCAGGAAAATTAAAAGCAGGCACCTGCTTTTTAACATGCCTAAGGACACTGTTAATAAGTAACCCTTTAACTGCCCCTAACCTGTCGCCTACAGCCGTAAGAACAATATGTTTAACATCGGTTTTATCAATAACTTTTTCAAGGACATGGGCGAAATTCTCGAGGATGAGAATAGCTTTAGTGCCTGAGTCTTTTAACTGATGCTCTAATTCGCGTGCTGTGTATAGCGGGTTAACATTCACCACGGTAAGTCCAGCTAATAAGGCACCAAATAATGCAATCGGGTATTGAAGAAGATTGGGGATCATAATCGCGAATCTATCGCCTTTAACTAATCCTAAATCTTGTTGTAAATAAGCCGCAAAGTCATGAGCTTGTTGACCAAGTTCTTGATAACTAATGCTTGCTCCCATATTAATAAAAGCGGTGTTATCTTGATATAACTTAGTATATTTAGTAAATAAATCTGCTAATGAGTTATATTTATCTGGGTCTATTTCGAAATCAACACCAGGTGGGTAACTCTTTTCAAGCCAAATTTTTTCCATTATATTTATCTCCCCAATCACAAATTGTTTACGTGGCATTATTATTATAGTTACGCCACGGTAAATGTTTTAATTAAAACGGTTAAAGTACTTCAAACAGACCCGCTGCGCCCTGTCCACCACCAATACACATGCTGATCACAACATATTTAATTCCACGACGTTTTCCCTCAATCAGTGCGTGCATCACCATACGTGTGCCACTCATACCATAAGGATGGCCAATAGAAATTGCACCACCATTTACATTCAGACGATCTTCAGGAATGCCTAATTTTGTCGCACAATATAAAACTTGTACCGCAAAAGCTTCATTGATTTCCCATAAACCGATATCGTCAATCGTTAAGTTATTACGCGCTAACAATTTAGGTATCGCATAAATAGGCCCAATACCCATTTCATCGGGTTCACAACCGGCAACGACCATTCCACGATACACACCCAAAGGCTTAAGACCTCTCTGCTCAGCTAAACCTCGTTCCATTAGAACAACGGCTGCAGCGCCATCAGATAACTGCGAAGCATTGCCGCCCGTAATAGCGCCATTATCTTTGACCGCCTTTAAAGCCGACAGTCCCGCTAACGTTGTTGATGGACGATTACCTTCATCTTTAGTTAAGGTGACTGCTTCTTTGCTGATATCGCCGGTAGCTTTGTCCATAACCAGCTTAGTACAGGTCACTGGCACGATTTCATCATCAAACCTACCCGCTTGTTGTGCTGCGGCGGTACGTTGTTGAGATTTAAGTGCATAGGCATCTTGCTCTGCTCGAGAAATACTATAGCGATTGGCAACGATTTCGGCCGTATCAAGCATCGGCATATAAGTTTCTGGTCGATAGGCTTTAACACTCGGGTCAACAGCTCTATACATATTCATTTTATCGTTTTGTACCAAACTAATGGAATCGCAACCGCCTGCAAGGACCACTTGTGCGCCATCACAAACAATATGATTTGCCGCAATAGCAATAGACATTAAGCCTGACGAACATTGACGGTCGATAGTCATGCCTGGCACAGAAACCGGCAACTCAGCCGCCATTGCCACTTGCCGACCAAAATTCATCCCTTGATTGCCTTGCGTTAGAGCGGCACCAAAAATACAGTCTTCAATTTCATTAGCATCGATTCCTGCTCTTTCAACGGCGGCTTTAACCGCAACAGCCGCTAAAGTTGGCGCCGATAAATCATTAAAGGCACCTCGGTATGCTTTACCTATCGGGGTACGTGCGGCAGATACTATTACGGCTTCTCTCATCATTATTCCTTTTAATTATTATGTAAACGACAAACAAGTCGTCTATTTACTCTTGCTGCTGTGACTTCATATAAGCCATAGCTTTGCTGACAAATTTCTCACCTTGTTTTGATCCAGAAGATAAAGCTGCTTGGCCTGCTTCATCGGTTAACTGTGACCACTGTCCGCGCACGGATTCTGGTGTTTGTGACGATTGTGGGATAAAACAACCTTGAGTTTCAAACATGCTTGCACTTGAGTAACCGCCCGCACCTGCACATAAAATAAAACGGGTCGGCGCATCGTCATCGCAAAGGGTTAGCAAACCAGCCGTTACCGCTTCAGGAGCAAATGCTTTTACAATTTCTTCAGGCATTAGGTCCTCAGTCATACGAGTGCCAGCGGTTGGGGCAAGCGCATTAATCCTAATGTTATTTTTAAATCCTTCAATCGATAGCGTATTCATTAACCCTAAAACTGCCATTTTAGCCGCGCCGTAGTTAGCTTGGCCAAAATTACCGTACATGCCACTGGATGACGTTGTCATCACAATACGGCCATAGTTTTGTTCACGCATGATATCCCAAACAGCTTTAGTACAATTAACGCTGCCCATCACATGAACATCCATCACCAAGGAAAAGTCTGCTAAGGTCATTTTAGTAAAGGATTTATCTCTTAAAATACCGGCATTGTTGATTAATATATCAACACGGCCCCATTTTTCCATGGCTTGATTAACCATGTCTTGTACCTCATCAAAGTTCGCAACATTTGCGCCATGGCTGATGGCTTCTCCACCATTTTCTTCAATTAAACGCACGACATCTTGTGATGCTTGTGAAGACGCTCCGCTACCATCGCGCGCGCCTCCTAAGTCATTAACAACGACTTTTGCGCCACGAGCAGCAAGCGCTAAAGCATGCGAGCGACCTAAACCATTACCTGCGCCGGTAACTATAGCGACTTTTCCTGTAAAACTGATTGTCATGATATTTCCTTAAAATACTTTAAAATTACTTTTTACTCTTATTATTTTACCATTTGTACTGAAATCCACTGTGCAACTAGCGCTGGTGTTTCACTGCCTTCAATTTCAATACTCACTTGGGTAGACAATCGATATTGTCCTGGTTTTTTTTCTTCAATCGCCAAGGTTGTTGCATGTGCTCGTATACGGCTATTGACCGCAACGGGTTGCAAAAATCTCACTTTGTCAAAACCCGCATTTAAGCCCATGTAAAATCCGTCAATAATAACGCTAAAGTCTTTAGCAAAATGAGAGAGCATTGATAGCGATAAGAAACCATGGGCAATAGTAGTGCCAAAGGGTGTCGCTTTTGCCTTTTTTTCATCAACATGGATAAACTGATGATCGAGTGTACAATCAGCGAATTGATCAATTTGTTGCTGAGTAACTAAGTGCCAAGGCGTTGGTTTAGCTTGAAAACCTATGTAATTTGCTAATTCTTCTTTGTTAATTATAGTTGGCATAAGGTGTCTCTATTATTTAACTGTTATTTTAATGACTCTTTTAAAACCATTCAGCTTTCATCTGATAAGTGCTGTCATCACTTTGTATCAACAACGCTGACCATAACGCTATTTGCGGTAATTCAAATCTGTAGAAATACTGTAAGGTTTGCAGTTTTCCTTGATAGAAATTTTCATCACTTTGGTGTGGTTTATTTTCAAGCGCTTTCGTGGCAACAAGGCCTTGTTTGAGCCATAACCAAGCGACGATCACATGTCCAAACAACTCGAGGTATTTAACCGAGTTAGCTAAAGCTAAATCAATGTTTGTAGTGGTCATTGCCCTTAATAGCGCTTCAGTAGTTAGCTGTAAACTTTTTACCGCTGTTGATAGTTGTTGGCTAAATTCAGTTAAACGTTGATAATGTTTGGCTTGTTCTATCGTTATATTTATTTCAGTTAATGTCGCTAAGTATCCTGCCATCTTATTCATTGGCACCTTTCGCGTTAACAAGTCCAACGACTGAATACCCGTTGTACCTTCATGAATCGCGTTTAAACGATTATCACGATAAAATAATTCCACGGGGTGTTCATTAATATAGCCATGACCACCGAGTACTTGAATGGCCAGGTCATTGGCTTTAGTGCCGTACTCAGAGGGCCATGTTTTAATAATAGGGGTAAGAAAGTCTAGTAAGAGATGTGCGTGCTCTTTTTCTTCAGCACTAGCTGCTGTTTTCTCATCATCACTCAATTGTGTGCCATAAAGTACTAATGAAAATGCGCCCTCTGCGTAAGCTTTTTGTGCGAGAAGCATTCTTCGTACATCGGCATGTTCGATAATATTAACCATAGGTGATAGTGGATCTTTACTCGAGGGCAAACGACCTTGTGGCCGATTTTTAGCATAATCTAATGAGTACAAGTAACCTGCTATACCGATAACCGCCGCACTGGTTCCAACCATAATGCGTGCTTCATTCATCATATGAAACATATATTTAAGCCCTTGGTTTTCTTCCCCCACTAAGTAACCAACAGAACCGTTCTTTTCTCCAAAACTCAACGAAGTGGACGTTTGAGCCCGCCCGCCCATTTTATGAAATAGTCCAGATAAGGCGACTTCATTGTCATCGCCAATGGAGCCATCGTCATTAAGCAAAAATTTGGGCACAACAAAAAGTGAAATACCTCTTATACCTTTTGGCGCGCCCGTTAATCTCGCAAGCACTAAGTGAACAATATTTTCACTAAGATCATGATCACCACCCGATATATAAATTTTATTACCACTAATGCGATAGCTACCGTCTTCGGCCTTAGTCGCTTTAGTGATTAAATCACCTAAGCCTGAACCACTGCCCGGCTCTGTCATCGCCATTGTGCCCATAAAACGACCCGCACGCATCGGTTTTACCCACTTTTCAATGAGCTCTCCACTGCCATGCGCGCTAAGTAAGTTAGCATTCGCGGTGGTTAACATGTTGTAACCTAAGCCGACACCTCCAGCGACAGTTAAATATGAAGTAGCGATGCTGGCAATGATTGGCGGCAGTTGCATACCACTGGTTTCATAGTCTGCGGTCGCTGAAGATAAACCCGAGGCAATAACAGCATCAATAGCGGGTTTGAGCTCAGGAATTAAATGTACCTTTTTACCATCAAACGTCGGTTGGTGAGTATCAAGTTTTTGACGAATAGGTAAAAAGTGTTTTTCTGCTATAGTTTTAGCCGTAGCAATTACTTCGTTAAATGTATGACGGTCATGATCTTGATAACGCTCTCTTTTTAAAAGAGACTCACTATCAAAGAATTCATACAGCATAAATTCAATATCTCGTTGATTCATTAATTCACTGGCCATAGGGGTCTCTTCTTATTAACTATTTAAAAAAGTAACACAAAATCATTGTTTACTGCGCTGATACACCGCCATCAATCGCGATACATTGCCCGGTCATATAAGTGTTAGCGGGTGACAGCATCATTAGCATTACGGCAACAACCTCTTTAGGCTCGGCTAAACGTTTCATTGGCGCACCTAAACTCATTTTACTTTGCATACTTTCATCAGCCATGTCAGTGACCATTTTAGTTAAGGTAAAAAAGGGACATATCGCATTGATACGAATATTATGACGACCATATTCAACTGCGCCTGTTTTTGTTAAACCAATAACCGCATGCTTTGCCATAGAATAAGCTGCAACTTTTGCTGCACCACCAAGACCTGCCATTGAGCTAACGTTTAAAATGGCGCCACCTTGTTGCGTTAGCATCTGCTTAATTTGATGACTCATGCCAAACTGCACCCCTTTAACATTAATGGCAAATTGTCTATCCATCAGGGCTTCGTCAATTTCGTGTAAGGCATGAAAATCATGAGCAACACCTGCATTATTAACACCAATGTCAACACGGCCAAATTTTTCAATAGCTAAGTCGACCATAGCTTTACAATCTGCATTGTTAGCAACATCGCATTGAAGTGCGAACACCTCAGCGCCTGAAGCTGCAATATCGTTGGCTACCTTGTTAACACCTGCTTCGTTAATATCACTGATCACTAACTTAGCACCACGCTGAGCTAATTCTTGGGCTAATAACATACCAAATCCCTGAGCAGCACCCGTAATAACAGCAACTTTTCCGGTAAAATCTAATAATGGATCCATTTTTTTTCCTTAAAATATTATTTGAACGTGTTTATTGTCATGGTGCTAAATTGAATAGCTAGCAGCTATTTTCTGACCTTTTCTTGCGCTATTATCTCAAGAGCCATCAGTGCTAGAGGTTCGACAAACTGACCAATTTTACTGGCATTTTCATTCGACGCATTGCCCTGTGACGCTCTTTTGGCAACACCTTGAACAATGGCGGCTAACCTGAAAAAACTAAAGGCGAGATAAAATGTCCAGTTATCTATCTTTTCAATACCCATACGCTGACAATAGGTAGCCACATATTCTTCTTCTGTTGGAATGCCCAGACTGGCTCTATCTACCCCTTTTAAGCCATCGATACTACCAATACCTTGAGGCATACGTAATCCCATACATTGATAGGCTAAATCAGAAAACGGATGTCCTAAGGTTGATAGCTCCCAGTCAAGAATGGCTATAATTTCTGGTTTGTCTTTGGCAAACATCATGTTATCTAAGCGAAAGTCGCCGTGGACTAAACAAACTTTGCCATCATCTGCGGGTAAATTAACTTCAAGCCATTGGTTTAACTTGTCCATCGCTATTATTTTTTTGAGTTCTGAGGCACGGTATTGCGCGCACCAACGATCATATTGACGTTGAAAATAATTACCTGCTTTTCCGTACTCACTTAAGCCAACACTTTCAACATTGATGCGATGTAAAGCAACCAAAGCATTATTCATTGCGTCATACATTTTACTGCGATATTCATTAGTTTTGACTTCTGCTAATGAGGCACTCCAATAAACGCTACCATCACAATATTCCATCAGATAAAACATCGAGCCAATAATGCTAGTGTCTTCGCAAAGGTGATAAACCTCAGCGACAGGAACGTCTGAAGATTTTAACGCGGCTAGCACTTTATATTCACGGTCAACCGCATGTGCTGATTTTAGGAGTTTTCCTGGTGGTTGGCTGCGCAAGACAAATATTCCTGACTGCGCTATCACTTTATAAGTTGGATTAGATTGTCCACCTGAAAATTTATCGAGCGTAATGGGACCGATAAAACCATCAAGATGAAGCGCTAAATAAGCGGTGAGTTTTTCAACATCAAAAGGTACGTTTGCTGCCATGTATTTATTCTCTTTCAGATTTAAGACAATTAATTTCAATAATCATTTAATGTTATGTCGATTTCTTTACTAAATCTCGTCCAAGTTGCATCATGTGAACTTGATCAGGACCATCTGCTAAACGCAAGGTTCTTTGAGCCGCATATGCATGCGCTAAAAAAGTATCCTGACTAACCCCTACCGCGCCGTGACATTGAATAGCTCGATCAATAACATCAAGCGACATATTCGGTGCAACTATTTTTATCATGGCAATAATATCTTTCGCCGCTTTATTACCTTCAAGGTCCATTTTTTGCGCCGCTTTTAACGTCATCAAACGCGCTTGTTCAATTTGACAAGCTGAAATAGCAATATCTTCGCGTATTGATTGTTGTTTTATCATCGGACGACCAAAGACAATACGTTCATTAACACGCTTACACATTAAATCTAACGCGCGTTGAGCAATACCAATCGAACGCATACAATGATGAATACGACCAGGACCTAAACGCCCTTGCGCGATTTCAAATCCTTTACCTTCAGCAACAATAATATTGTCGATAGGCACTCGAACATTTTCAAAAATAATTTCGGCATGCCCTTCTGGCGAATCATCATAGCCAAACACCTTCATTGGGCGAACCATAGTGACACCGGGTGTTCTCATTGGCACTAGCACTTGCGATTGTTGAATATAACGATTTTCATTGTCGGGGTCGGTTTTGCCCATAACGATCATAATTTCACATTGTTTACGGCACGCGCCACTGATATAAAACTTTTTACCGTTGATGACATATTCATCACCGTCACGTTCGATACGTAATTCAATATTGGTCGCATCACTTGAAGCAACTTCAGGCTCTGTCATGGCAAAAGCGGAACGGATTTTCCCTTCAAGTAGCGGCTCTAGCCACTGTTTTTTCTGGGCTTCACTGCCATATTTAGCGAGAACTTCCATATTTCCTGTGTCAGGAGCCGCACAATTAAACACTTCTGGCGCCCACATCACTTTACCCATAATTTCAGCTAAAGGTGCATATTCTAAGTTAGTTAAACCAGCACTATATTTGCCATAACTCAAAGGTAAAAATAAATTCCATAGCCCTTCTGCTTTTGCTTTCGCTTTTAGCTCTTCCATTAACGGCGGTGTTGACCAAGGCTCTTGTGCAACTTGTTCATGCATTTTCTGTTCAGCAGGATAAACATATTTATCCATAAATAAATTTACACGATTTATTAATGCGTTAACTTTGTCACTGTATTCAAAATCCATGAGAGATCCCTTTAATTTAATAGCGCCCGTTTACTAACGAGTGCAGTGAGAATTTTTTTGTCACGATATTCAAAAATCATTGTCGGTTCAAAGTTGATTAATCAACCGACAATTGACTTAATTTATTTAACTTAACTTCATTAACGCTTCTTTATTAAATGGGGCTATTTGGTCTTCTTTTTTATCTCGTATTTTGTTGACCCACTCTGGATCAACTAATAACGCTCGGCCAATAGCAACCAAATCAAATTCATCATTATTTAGGCGCGTTAATAAACCATCAATTCCGGTTGGGTTAGAAGCACCGCCCAGGTCCATACTACCTTCACCGGTGAAGTCACTGTCGAGCCCAACACTGCCCACGGTTATTACCGGTTTATGGGTTATTTTTTTCGTCCATCCGGCTAAATTCAGCGTCGAACCTTCAAATTCTGCTAACCAAAAACGGCGGGTGCTCGCATGAAATATATCGACCCCAGCATCACTTAATAGTGTTAAAAAAGTCGTTAACTCTGCGGGTGTTTGGCAAAGTTTTGCATTGTAGTCTTGTTGCTTCCATTGAGAAAATCTAAAGATAATAGGAAAATCTTCACCAACAGCGGCGCGAATTGCTTGAACAATTTCAACACCAAAACGGGTACGATTTTCTAATGAACCTCCATAGCCATCATTACGTTTATTTGTGCCTTCCCAGAAGAACTGATCAACCAAGTAACCATGAGCACCATGAACTTCAACGCCATCAAAGCCGATATTTTTAGCGTCGAGAGCAGCTTGTGCAAAAGAAGCAACAACTTCTTCAATATCAGCTTGGCTCATTTCAATGCCATTGGGGGTACCAGGTTTATATAGGCCAGATGGACTATAGGCAGGTACTGATTTATCGGGGCCAATACCTTCTTTTCTCACTGAGCCAACATGCCAAATTTGTGGCACGATTTTACCTCCAGCCGCATGTACCTCATCGACAACATGTTTCCAACCAGCTAAAGCTTCTTCACCAAAAATAGCCGGAACTCGCTCATAGCCATTAGCCGCTTTATGCGAAATAAAAGTACCTTCGGTAATAATTAAACCGACATTACCTTCTGCTCTTCGTCGATAATATTTTGCTACATCGGTATTGGCAATATAGTTAGGCGAAAAGGTCCGAGTCATTGGAGCCATAACCGTACGATTTTTTAACGTAAGTGCACCTGATGAAAATGATTCAAAAAGTTTGGCTGAATTATTATTACTCATTGTGTTTCCTGAAATTTATTAATATTAAATATTGCAGCAGACAAATTAATGCCAACGGTTGCCAAAGCCTTGTTCATAACTTTATTACCTAACCAATTAAATAACCACCATCAACGTTAATCGCAGTGCCTGTCGTGTAACTTGATGCATTTGAAACTAAGTAAAGTACAGTGCCAGCCATTTCTTCAGGCTGCGCAATACGCTTCATCGGCACGTGATGCAGCATTTGTTCAAGTATCTTGGGATTATTGACTAATGTTGACGCAAATTTTGTATCAGTGCCGCCGGGTAATAAAGCATTAACTCGAATATTAAATTGAGCACACTCTTTGGCAAAGGTCTTAGTCATAGAGATAACCGCGGCCTTGGTAATGGAATAAATCCCCTGAAAGTCACCAGGAATAACACCGTTAATAGAAGCTACATTGACAATAGCGCCACCATTATTTTCTTTCATTAGCTTTGCCCCAATAACAGACATGAAAAAATATCCGCGAATATTCACGTCGACTGTTTTTTGAAAAGCACTTAAATCAGTATCTAACACATGGCCAAAATAGGGATTTGCCGCAGCGTTATTAATTAAAATATCAAGCTTGCCATGTTGTTCTTTAATCAAAGAAAAAATGTTTTCTATTTGGTCCATTTCTCCAATATGACAAGGTATAGCTTGAGCGCTGCCACCTGCGGCAATAATATCGTCAACAACAGTTTGGCAACCTTCAACTTTACGGCTAGAAACAATGACATGTGCGCCACTTTGCGCCAATAATTTAGCTATTTGCTCACCAATGCCACGACTTGCGCCAGTAACCAAAGCGATTTTTCCTGTTAGATCGAATAAGTTAATCTTGTTCATGTTAAGTCTCCTTCTTAGTTGCTAATATTTTATCGATTATCTAAACGTCACCCAGTCTTCACCTGCAAGGGTCAAATGACTATAATTGTTAAAATAATCAATGCTTAAATTCTTCTCTGAAAAGAGTAATTTAGTAACACCAGTATTGCGTGACTGTTGATTGATGATTAATGTTTTTTCATCAGATAAGCCTAAAACATGCTGAATAATGACAGCTATGGTGCCACTTGAAGTAAAGATACAAATATTGTTTGTATGTTGATGCGCTTGTGTCGTTGTTTTTCTTGCCGTTAGTTCTTGCTTAATGACATCTTGCAATGCGCTAATACAACGTTTTTTAAATTGACTCCAACTTTCTTTATACTCATTGTCGTGCTTGCCACTTGTCCACCGGAGCAGTGCATTGGCAAACTCTTTTTGAAAAGCTTTATTTGCGCTCGGATGTTTACTCATTATCGTAGCCATTTTTGAAAAATCTTTCCATTGTGCATCATAACAAGTTAACAATTCTTGATGATTAAACTCATTAAACCCTGAATGCAGTATCACGTGTGATGGTTCACTTTCATAACCCAGTAAGAAGTGTTCTAGGGTTTGTCCGTGTCGCAGCAAATCACCCGAGTAAATTTTTTCTGGTGCAGACATGGCTTGCCAATACTTACCCAATAAGCGCGATTGTTCACTGCCTTTTTCAGACAAGAGGTCGTAGTCGGCTTTACCAAAAGAGGCTTGCCCGTGACGTATAAGATAGATGGCCGTCATGCGTTTACCCTTTCACAAAAATAGGTTGCGGTTTTAATAGCGCGCTTATTATCATCTTCATCATTAATTGAGATTCTTTAAATATCTGTTTTTTCGATATATTGATATTAATTGCCAGTAAACAATTAAACAAATGAATAGTTATTATGACCTACTATTCATCTTATAAATAAAGAAGCCGATATATAATAACGATTGATTAAATATATGACCCTAATTAAATTAAATAATAAACTTAATGGTTAACTATTCATTTTATGAATACAATGGCAATATTAATTTATTATTTTACGAATTAGGTTGAAAAATAACGATGAAAGTCGACTTAAATTTATTTGTGGTCTTCGAAGCCATTTACTGCGAAGGCAATATTACCAAAGCAGCATCAGCACTGAATTTATCACAGCCAGCAGTGAGTCACTCTTTGAGTAAACTACGCGCACATTTTGACGATCCACTTTTTGTGAGACAAGGCAATGAAATGCGTCCTACTGTAGTGGCTAATAATGTAGTTGCAGATGTTCGTGAAGCTTTACGTCAATTACAAATATGTTTAGCACAGTCAAAACAATTTCAACCGATGACCTCGCGTAAAAGTTTTACCATATCCTTGCATGTTGCCTTAGAAGCTTCTTACTTGCCGCCTTTGATACAGAGAATTCATAAAGAAGCGCCCTGGGTAAATATACAAAGTAGCCGCCGAGTTAATCGCCATGAACTGGAAAACAAACTCGCCAGTGGCGACATTGACTTAGCCATAGATACTTTATTACCCGTTAGCGACAATATATTACACACCCAATTAGAAAAAGATAAATTAGTCGTTATTGCACGTAAAAATAATCCACAAATTAACGCAATACTCGATTTAGAAAGCTACTTGGCGATGGACCATATTTTAGTGTCGTCGCGTTCTACAGGACCAAGCATTGAGGATTTCGAATTAGCTCGTCTTGGATTACAACGTAAAATAGGTTTGCGTTGTCAGCATACATTTTCAGCATGTCGGGTTATAGCAGGTAACGATATGTTACTCACGGCAACAGAAACAACCGCTAAAATGTACGCACAATTACTCGATTTGGTTATATACCCATTACCTGTAACACTACCTGATATTGATATGCATCTTTATTGGCATACAAACCTAGACTTTGAACCCGCTAACAAATGGCTTAGAAATAAAGTCATTCAAGCAACACCCGGCGTTTAAAGGCCCTTATTGCTAGATATACCCTTTGCCTAACGCCAAAAATAGCGCAAAGGGAAAATATCGATACTCAACGAACTCACCTACTAATACTACCGTCTTTTTATCGGCAGTAATTAGCGACAACCTGACTTAAGTCAAAGTATAACAACGCTGTTCTATTATAATAATGAGTATATCAATCGCTTATTATTGTCTTTTATCGGTTTAAATTTTACCGTTAAGGCTGTTTAAAACCGTGTTACAAAATCCATACTACCTTAGCGAACTTATTTTATTACTTATTATCCACCTCGATAGGGCAGCTTATGTTTGAGATATTTACCGATTTAGCCACATGGTTAGTTGTTGATATATTTGGCTTATCTAGAACAACAAAACTAGGCGATGCCCTTCATTTTTTTATCGAAGACACCACTAAGATATTCTTTTTGTTATTGATAATGATCTACGCTATTGCTTTATTAAGAGCGTCAATGAATGTTGAAGGTATTCGTGATTATTTAGCCGGTAAACATTCAAGGGTTGGTTATTTACTTGGCTCAAGTTTTGGCGCAATAACGCCGTTTTGTTCTTGCTCGAGTATTCCAGTATTTTTGGGTTTTACATCAGCAGGGATCCCTGTGGGTATAACGATGTCATTTCTCATTACATCACCACTGATAAATGAAGTAGCAGTATTGCTGTTACTTAGTTTATTGGGATGGAAGTTTACCCTGCTTTACATTGTGGTTGGGATGTCTGTTGGCATATTAGGCGGTATTTTTCTTGATGCCATCAACGCTGAACGTTGGTTGCAATCTTTTGCCGCCAAAGCGTTAGAACGCGGTCAAAACACGGTAAGAGTTAAAGCTAAACAATCTGCAATATTATCGTTGAAACAAAGACATACTTTTGCAAAGGAAGAGCTCAGCGAAATTTTTGGACGAGTATGGAAATGGGTCATCGTAGGTGTAGGGTTAGGCTCAGCTTTACATGGTTTTGTTCCCGACGGTTGGATTCATGCGCATTTAGGCGATGGGCAATGGTGGTCAGTTCCTTCTGCAGTTTTACTTGGCATACCTTTATATTCTAATGCGACCGGTGTTATTCCTGTCATGGAAAGTTTACTTAAACAAGGTCTTCCTGTAGGTACCACAATGGCTTTTTGTATGAGTACTGTAGCTGCAAGTTTTCCTGAATTTATCTTATTAAAGCAAGTCATACAATGGCGGTTATTGGCGATTCTTTTTATCCTATTGCTTAGTGCATTTACTTTAATTGGTTGGACATTTAATTTTTTAAGCTCCTTTATTTAACACCTAACTAAAGAGAAAATATTATAAAAGAAATAAAAGTACTGGGTACTGGCTGTACTAAATATATAAAGACTGTTGAAAAAATTTCTAAAATAGCTAAAGAACTCAATATTAACGTTCTGGTAATAAAAGAAACAGACCTCGAAATTATTATGGAATATGTCGTAATGACTACCCCCGCAGTTTTAATTAATAATGTTAATGTCCATAGCGGTTCTATCCCAGACAGAGATGCTATTCGGTCATGGTTAATCAACTAAGTGTATCTGGCAAGTGATACATACGGCTTAATAACTAACAGATAGCATTATCAAGCTGTAAGCAATGTTATATAAAAATCTATCATTATGCCTGTTAAAGCATTTACTTTACGTAAAATCGCTAAAAAAGATTTTTGAATGCATCCCAAATACCTAAAGATTCATTTGGAAAAAAATCTATTCCTAACCATGATTTTAATAAATAAATTAACAAAAACACACAACCAATTATGGCTAAACCAAAGACGAATATAAATAATAAAAACATAGCAAAAGCAATAAAACGTTCAGTGTGTGTAAGCCCCCTTCTATTAATACCCACTAGAAAAACAATATAGAAACTCCAAGGGAGAAAAGGCAATGCTAATGTAGGTCTAAAATCTACATTGTGACTTCGCCAGTCTTGCGAACTAATGCTTTTTTGTAATGCTTTGCGTTGTTTATAAGTGAAACTTTCTGCAACAGATTTATCCATGCCACTTAATAGCTGATTAACTTTTGAGCTATCATCTGATTTATTATTACGCGCCATAGTGCCTCTAATTAACTATTATAAGTAGTACAAGAACTGATATAGATTATAGGTCTTCATTACACTTTTAACCTTATTGTTTAATTGAACTATTGCCAAAATTTAACATGGCAAACTTCTCTATTCGCCGATATAGCTTGCTCGGTAAAAACTTTAACCAAGCACAGCCTAACGTCATTATCGTGCGACTAGGCTCTTGAAAAAGAATCCTGTAATTACAAAAAATTGCTTGATGAATAAGCTTAAAAGCTGTCAGTTTACTTTCAGACTGTATCGCCCGTCTAGCTAAATAACGAAGCTGATATGCCCTTGCTAAGCTATAAAACTGTTTGAAAAAGGTTGGATCAGAAGCTTGGTTTAGCATAACGGCATGTTGCCAACTTGAATACTGCTTATCAACATCTGCTGAAAGGCCAGTATCGTTAACTCGATAATAAGTTAAAGGTTTGGCAATACCAGCAAATTTCCATGCAGTGGTTAATGCTATGCGAGTCCATAATTCGATATCTTCAGATTGTCTCAAACTTTCATCAAAATATATTTTTCGATATTTATCTCTTTTAACACCAAAATAGCCAATTTCTGCTAATAACGCTCTTCTAATCACTGGCGATGAGCCATTACCTACTGGATTACGACAAAAAATATGTTGTTTAGTTATATTGCTCAGCTTAGGAAATTGACCAACACCTAAAAGTGCGCCTTCTTTATTAATAAACAATGACGGACAGTAACTTACCCCTACCTTAGGGTTCGCTGATAAATGTTGAATATGTTTAGCTAATTTATCTTTAGCCCAATAATCGTCAGCATCAAGTAAAGCAACATATAAACCACGAGCCGAATCTATACCGGTATTTCTTGCACCAGACAAACCTCGATTAGTTTGGTGAATAAGTCTAATTCTAGGGTCTGTAAATTTATTCACTTTATTTAAGGTATCATCAGTACAACCATCATCGACTAAAATAATTTCAAAATTATGATAGGTTTGTTTAAGAACGCTATCAATACTTTGTTCAATATATTTTCCAACGTTATACATTGGAATAATAACTGAGACTATTGGAACAGCATTAGATTTCATGTGATTTATTCCTATTAAATAAAGTGCGTAGATTATAATTTAAGGGTTTTAGAACATTAATTAAGTAAATGGGGATTAAGCAAAATAGATTGCTAAAAAAGATAACAACGGCAAATTCCATTGGCTCTTTTGGCATCATAATAATGAGCGTGAGTAAAGAAACTGACAGGCAAACTAAACGAGTAAAGGTTTCAAGGTGGTATTGCTCTGTTGCTCGCTGAAAACAACAAACAATATCAATAATTAAATTAGGTAGTGCCACTAAGCATAATATTGTGATGATAGGTACAGCTGACGACCATTTATCGTCGAACAAAATTGGTACATAAATAGGAGCAATTAAGGCCTGAAGAACGAATAAAAAACCAATGAATAATGTAAAAGCAAATATTTTCTTTTGTTGTGCTAATAACTGCCCTTGCCGAGCTAACTTGCAAATATAAGGATATAAAGCAGCCATATAAACTTGGTTAATTGACTGACTTAAACCTACCCCAGCATTTTTTGCAAAACTATAAAAACCAAACAACTCAGGGGTTAGTAACTTACCGGCAATAAAAGTATCGGCATGAACTCGAATTCCACGTAAAAATTCCGTATTAAAAAGCTTTCCTGATGTTCTTAACATGTGCTTGATTACAGTTTTATCAAAACCAACCCCATATGATTGAACCGGTGCGAATGAAAATAGCAACAACCAAAACAGTGAAAAGGCAATTTTACCCAAAGCAACAGCAAAGATATCAGCCCCAAGTAAAGCTGCTACCGCTATAGATACATTTTCGATGATGACACAAACACCATTTCTGATACTAAACCAACGCATTTTATTAGCGCGCTGCAACAAAAATATTTTTACACTCACCCAAGGGTAGAGCAGATAAATTACAGCCATTATTTTTAGTAATGAGGCAATATTATCATTGTCATAAAGTGATGATAGAAAGTCTGCAGAGCTCCACTGACCTATGGCGATAGTAAGACAGATAGCCCATTGGATGACTATACCACTTTTTGCAAAACTAGCCACTTGCGCTTGTTTGCAGTTAATAATTTGACTACCTACACCGGCTCGTAATATTAATGCAAAGACATCGTGAAAGGCCAGCGCTAACATAGCTGTACCATAAGAGATTGGCGATAATTGTGCGGCAAGTACAACGATAGTGAAAATTCTAGAGACTTTAGCAACAAACTCTGCACTAAGTAACCAAATAGTATTTGATAACAGCTCAATTACCGCTTTAACTTGCGTCCTAAATAAAGACATTAACTGCACTAGAACACTCCTAAATTATCATTGCTAAATCGTTAACAATGATACAATCAAGTTTCGTTCCAATGTTTAAATTATTTTAATGCACTGATTATTATGTGTTTTATTTTGTACCTAGGTGATGTGCTGATAATAATTTGCACTTTGAAAAATTTACCAGCGCTTTTTGCAAATTAAAAATGGTATTAATCTAGCGTTGGTACTTGCCATTGCTGAATTTTTCGATAAAGCGTTGATGGACTCACACCTAGCTCACTGGCCGCTTTGACGATGTTATCTTCACACAAGGCAATCGCTTGTTCAATGGCATACTTTTCGACATCAGCTAAGGTAATTATTGAAGGTGTTAAATTAGCTGTATTGAGCATCGGTGTCTGCATATTTATATCATCTTGTGCCGAGGCAACCGCTTTTTGCGGGGGAGGTGTTGCAAGAGCAGGCTGCTTAAACTGCTGACCAAGTTGCTGAACAATCACTTGTTCAGAAATTAAGGGTCCTTCAGACATAATTGTTGCGCTATGAATAATATTTTGCAGTTGTCTAACATTACCTGGCCAAGAGTACGATGTAATTAATGCCTCAGCCTTAGTTGAGAAACCCACAAAAACTTTTTCTTCAATTTTACTAAAGTGACTTAAGAAATATTCAGCTAACTTCACAATATCACTACCACGTTCATTTAAAGCGGGTAACACGATAGAAATGACATTGAGCCGATAAAAGAGATCTTCACGTAGTTTCTTTTCATCAATGGCAACTTGAGGGGCTCGATTGGTTGCACTGATAAAACGAATGTCTACTTTTTCTTCTTTACCGCTACCGACCTTTTGAAAACAACCAGTTTGAATAAAACGTAATAATTTAGCCTGTAAACTGATATCCATTTCACCAATTTCATCAAGAAATAAGCTGCCGCCGTTGGCCAATGACGCTGCACCGTCACGATTTGAAACAGCACCAGAAAATGCTCCTTTGATGTGACCAAAAATTTCTGATTCCATCAGTTCTGAGGGTATAGCGGCACAGTTGAGCGCAATAAAAGGTCCGTTTTTTCTTTTACTTAAGCGATGAATTGCCTGTGCAGCAACTTCTTTTCCTGAGCCACTAGGCCCAGTAATAAATACAGAGGCACTGCTGGGGGCGCTTTGTTCGATACAAGAATAAACAAATTGCATCGGAATTGAATCACCAATAAAGCCTTCAAATTTTGCTTTATGATATTTTTGGTATTGATCAATCGTTCTTCGCATTAAGGTACGCTCAGCAAGTATATGCTGAAGGTGTAATGCTTGCTTTAACTTAACAATAAGTTCGAAATTATCCCAAGGTTTATGTAAAAAACCCCAAATGTGCCCTGAATTAATCGCATCAAGTACCATATCCATGTTGTCACAGGCCGTTAAAACAATACGAACAGTTTCAGGTGAAATTTGAGCAACTTGTTCAAGTAATTGATTGCCGTCCATATTGGGCATATTGATATCAGAAACAATGACATCAACATGACATTTTTTAATCACTTCAAGTGCTTCACCGCCGCTAGCAGCTGTTAAAATAGTCGCATCCACTTTACCCGCAATACGTTGTAGCGATCTTAAAATAGCGGGTTCATCGTCAACAAATAAAATGACCGATTTATTCAAATTTTGCATTTTTTTCCTTAAAATCAACACTAATGCCCAATAACTTTTCTATAAAACAGTGTTACATTTAGCTATAACTATTTTTTATTCCATATTTAAAACTTAAGGTATCGCCTCAACAATTACAAATATTGTTAAGGTAAATTGACTTATTAATTATAATAATATCAATAATTTTTGAATAAATAACCGTTATAGCTATAATATATGTATATTATTTATCACTATAAAGTAAAAAATAGATAATATAGTGGTCGTTATAATTAACATCATTAAAACTATTTATTTCAGTTGTAAAGTTTATAGGGAGAGATTATGTCAGATAGTAGTACCCAAAATGCTTTGTATTCAGATATGACTGTTTTATGTGTTGATGATGAACGAATTATACTCAGGACTTTGCAACGTTTATTTCACCGCAAGTCATATAATGTCATTATTGCTAATAGTGCTCAAAACGCACTAGAAATTTTAGAGAAAACGCACGTAGATATCATTATTTCTGATATGAGAATGCCTGAAATGGACGGCGCAGCGTTATTAGCAATAGTTGCTAATTCACACCCAGACACTTACCGAATAGTATTAAGTGGTTATGCTAATTTTGAATCAACCGTGGCAGCAATTAATTTAGGTAAAATCAATCGTTTTATCAATAAACCGTGGAATAATAATGACCTAATTAATGCTGTTGAAGAAGGTTTGGAGATCACCCATTTAAAAGAGGAAAACCATAATCTAAAACGTAAAATTGAAAAGAAAAATAAATTACTTAAAAGCCTAAATCATGACTTAGAGGGAAAAGTAAATTTACGCACCAAACAAATTAGAACGTCATTAACAAGAAATGAACAAGACAATAAAGCCTGTGAGAAAATGTTATTTAACTTCATTGCGATCAGTCCTGATCTTAATGCTGATTTTGCGAAAAATGTAGCACAATTAGCCGGTCGATTAGGAGAAAAGCTCTGTCTAGATAAAGAAGCATTGCATGATATTTGCTTATCAGGTTTTCTCAACGAAATTGGATTGTTAGGGTTTGATTCGACCATTGTTTGTACCCCCTTTAATTTACTCAATTTCGAACAAAAAAAGATTTTTTTGACTCAGGGAGATATTGCTCAACAAATTCTCTCGCCAGCGCAACGTTTAAATGCTGTAAAAGCAATACTAACCTATCAATTTCATTCACTAGAAGAACTAAAAAATAAAGTTAATAGTAAAACATTGCTTGCCTGTAAAATAATAAGTGTTGCAAGAGATTATTGGCGATTTTCTTGCGGTAAGATTGATGTTAAAAGGCTAGATCATAAGCAAGTACTGGTCGCGTTAAATAAATCGAAAGGTATTAAATATTCCAAAGAAGTTTTAGATATATTAATGGCCGACCCCGAATTAGTTATTAATAATATTTCTGAAAAAGGCTTAACGACACGACAACTTTTACCCAACATGATATTAAAATATGGTTTGTTTTCTGCAAATAACTTGCTTATTTTAGCTGAAGGACATGAGTTTACCGAACACACAATTAATAAGCTAATTGAATACGAGATTAATCAAAAACACCAATTTAAGATTGTTATTGAATCATTATCATAATTTAAGGAAATGACCATGCAAGGTTATATATACACCATATTTTCCGAAATGGTCATTGAAAAATTAGGCATGTCTGCATGGAATGAGTTGTTAGATAAAGTAAAACCAAATTCTGAAGGTATTTATACTAACAGTATGCAGTATGAAGACTCCGAAATAATGTCTTTTGTTGCTGAACTATCGACATTAACCCAAATAGATCCGCCGACGTTAGTTCGCACCTTTGGTGAATATTTATTTATCCATTTACTTAATCGTAGCCCTGCTAACTTATCACATATTGATAATTTAAAAGATTTTCTCATTTGTATTGAAGGTGTTATTCACAAGGAAGTAAAGCGTGTTTATCCAGATTCTTACTTACCAAGTTTTAAATTCGATGAAAACCTAATGGTGATTTAATTATGTTTTATCAATCTAAGCGCAAGTTATGCCATCTTTGTGAAGGATTAATTTCGGGTGCTGCTCGACACTTTAAACAAGCTATTGTAATTGAACAGTCTGAATGCATGCATGATGGAGCCAATAAATGTAAATTAGTAATATCTTTCAAGGATTAACATGACTAAAGAAGACGCGTATAAAACTGCCTATATCCGCGAAAAAAAGGCACGACAGTTGGCGGAAAAGCTACTTGAGGATAAATCACGACAATTATACGAAAATGTTTTAAACCTTGAAGGGGTTGTTGCAGAATTAAAAACAACCCAAGCACAACTTATCCAATCGGAAAAGATGTCTTCACTGGGACAACTTACGGCTGGTATAGCGCATGAAATTAATAATCCTATTGCTTACTCGTACAGTAACCTCTTTTATTTATCTGAAAATATTACTGAATTTTTTAAACTCGACAAAATTATACAAGATAATTTACCTCTCAAAGATAACGTTGACTCAATGTTGCAACAATATCAAAGTATGCGTAAAGAAATTGATGCTGACTATTTAATAACTGACATTCCTTCTCTGTTAGCCGATACCATTGAAGGAGTAGAGCGCGTTAAAAACATAGTTAACAATTTAAAGAAAATTTCTTATAAAGGAGATGAAGCCTTTACCGCTTTTAGTATTAATGACTGCATTAAAGAATGCATTAAAGTATCTGCTAATGAAATAAAATACTCTATGTCCATTAATCTAGAACTTTCTGATTGTGGTGACGTTATGGGGCAACCATATGATTTAAATCAGGTCTTTATTAACTTATTTATGAATGCTTCACATGCCTGCTCAGCCCATGGGATATTGACCATTACAACAACCCAAGAGCAAGACAACGTCATTATTTACGTGCAAGATAATGGTAGAGGAATAAGTGAAGAAAACATATTAAAAATATTTGATCCTTTTTATACCAGTAAACCTGTTGGCGAAGGTACTGGTTTAGGTTTGCCGATATCACATGGCATCATTGAAAAGCATCACGGTACAATTACAGTCACGAGTGAAGTAGGTGTTGGTACATGTTTTAAAATAAGCCTACCGCTTGCAAGTCCACCGATAAACTAACACGCGACACTTTTTTCCTAAACTAACCTTTTAACTATAAAGTATTGGTTTATATGCCTTTATTCGCTAGCACTAGCATAAATCTTGTAACTTATAATATTTATCAACGGAAGTTCGCATTTTGCAACAGCCCAAAAAAAATTCACCATCTTTATCTATATAATACTTTCTTACTCGCTGTTAGCCCATTAGAAGAGCGGTTTATCAATAATGGAGTAGTTATTGCAATACTTAGTTGAGCACTTTTCACAGATAGAGAAGTTATTAACCCATTTGCAGTAAAGGTGACATTTATGACCAATACAACATTAGTACTCAGCATTGCCTTAAATGGTTACCAGTTGATGTATAACAAAGAACTAGCAACACACAAAAACTATGCTAAAAAGCAAGGATACTGCCATCAAGCGGTAACTCGGCCTTATATTTCTAAATTAGGTGTAGAGTGCTGTTGGCTTAAGTTAACGCTAATGCGAACAGCTTTACTCTCGGGATATGACACTGTTATATTTTTAGATGCTGATACAGTGGTAAATGATAATTGCCCCGCTTTAAAAACAATAGTAGAAGATGAAAAATATATTTATATGGCCAAAGGTTATTCTAATCGCTTTAATTCTGGTGTACTTATTGCGCTGAATAATAAAAAAACCATTGCATGGCTGACCAGTATTATTGATTCCAGACTTGCTAGCATACAAAAAATAAACAAGGTTGGCTGGGGTGAAAACGGTCATGTCATAGAATTAAGTAAAGGGGTGAGTTTTATAAAAGAGATCGAACAAAAATGGAATAATACTTTTGACTATGACTTAAGTGACTATATTCGACACAGCAATTGTGGCCCTATGCGCACCAGCATTATCAATAATTTATTTCATAAAATTGTTTTCGCTCTCTCTGCCCACATACTAGCCTTTGTTAATAGAAAACATCCAACGTCAGTTCCAGCAAGAGACGAAGACGACCTGTCGCGAGAAACAAATATCATCTTATCGCTTTATCCAAAATTAGTCCGTTGTTAGCATCTTAAAATAAATTGCAAAATGATAATTTAAATTTTTATTTTGCAATTCAGTACTTTATTTTTTTTAAAAAATCAGCCACAAAAAATAAAATAATTATAAAACAGACACATAAAACAAAAATCAAGTTGGCACAACTTAAGCAATGTACACGTTAACTGATAATAATTTAGGTTAGCTGAAATGATAAAAACTAAAATTTCACTACAAACAAAAACTCAATCGTTTACACACTACGATGCCATTAAGCATCAATACCGTGGCAACATTATCGATAAGCCCATAGCACTGATCCTTATATTAATACTGCTTCCCTGTTTCCTGTTAAATATAACCTTGGCGATAACGACAAGAAGAAACTTATTTTCAAAAAAATACAAGACTGATGCATTAAGCAGAAAGGTAACATTACACCGTTTTAGTTGTGGCCTTTGGGTAAAAACTGCGGTTTTGTTTGATATTTGCTTAGGTAAGATTTCCTTTTGCGGTATTCCCTTAACTCATCGACTTTCACCCGACATGCAGTTTTATGTCCTTAACCAAATTAAGTGTAAAACAGGAATTTTTAGTCTTTATGACTTGCACCTTAAAACAGGGATAACGGTGATGACGCCCGAGCAACTACTTGAACAACAACTCAATGGTAACTTAGCTAATTATCTAGCGCTTATGAGTAAAAGTTTTATCTCGATTATTATTTATGGCCAAAAAATTAAAAGACTTAAAGAATCTAAGTACTTATCTTTGTTTGGTTTAGACGTTAAAAATACTTCAATGGCGGAAGCTGTTGAATGGATAACATGTAGTGATATACCTAAAAGTAAAACGAAAATAGGTTTTTTTATTAATGCGCATTCCATTAATTTGTCGATTAGCAATCCAACCTTCTTTAACCAATTAACAAAAGCTGATGCATTGTTCGCTGATGGCTCTGGTATGAGATTAGCAGCAAAAAAAGCAGGTTTCTTGCTTAATGGCAACAATAACGGAACAGATATGTTACCTCACCTTTGTAAAAAATGTGTTGAAAGTAGTCAATCTTTATTTTTCTTCGGTGCTAAGCCAGGGATTGCAGATCAAGCAGCAAATGAATTAAGCGCTCAATTTCCAGGACTCAATATTGCAGGTACCGAGCATGGTTATAGAGGCACTGAGAGTACCCAAAAAATTATCACCACAATAAATAAAAGTGATTGCGACATTTTATTAATTGCTATGGGCTCACCTATACAAGAACAATGGTTACTTGAGCACAGAGACCAATTACGATGCAAAACAGCATTAGCCGTAGGTGGATTATTTGATTTTTATTCTGGCAGTATTTCACGTTCGCCGATGTGGTTAAGAGAAATTGGGATGGAGTGGATTTGGCGCTTAATGCAAGAACCTCGTGAAAAATTTAATCGTTATGTTATTGGTAACCCACTTTTTTTATATAGAACCTTTTTACTTGGCTCAGTAAATACTGGAGTAAAATAATGACTATTCAAATATTAAATAAAATTAAAAATCAGGCGCTATTTACTAAAACACACAAAGCTATTGTTATAAATTACCAACACAAAGGCATTCCAGTTATTTTACAGCAAAGCATTGCCCTACTTGCGTTAATACTCATTAGCCCAGTACTGCTAATCGTGATTATTTTAATTAAAACAGAAAGTCTGGGTGGTGCGTTATTTTATCAAACTAGAGTGGGTGAAAATGGTCGACATTTTAAAATGTATAAATTTAGATCAATGTATTTAAAATCTGACCCACTTTTTAAAGAACCAGACCCTTCTCAAAGTTCTCGTAAAGGTGTTTGTAAGAAGTACATTAATGACCCTAGAATTACCAAGATTGGCCAATTTATTAGAAAATATTCTATTGATGAGTTACCACAATTATTTAATATTGTTAGAGGGGATATGTGCTTAGTAGGCCCAAGACCCGCATTATCAATTGAAACTTATGAATATGATAATTTTATCCAACCAAGATTATTTACTAAGCCTGGATTAACCGGTTTATGGCAAGTATCTGGTCGTGCAGACACTAATTTTGAAGAACAATTACAGTTAGACAAATGTTACATTAAGCAACAAAGTTTTTTAATGGACTGTAAAATAATAGCCTTGACCATTCCAGCTGTATTAATGGCCAAAGGTGCTTATTAGTTGGAACAACCTATAACATTTAGCTAAAGTCTAAAATGACTTAAAAATAACAGTAAGTTGAATTGATTAACGCATAATCAATTCACCTTACTGTTATTTTTTATAAAAGCAAAGTAGCCATATATTCGGATAAAAAGGCTTTTGCAAAATAGATATAGCCCATTGCAAATTGCAAATTCATATTTACAAATACCTATCGATTACAAAAAAACCTATAAAATACAACAAGTAAAATAAAAATAATCAGTTGGTACGTTAAGTGCAATAACGGTGTAGAGAGTTAAAATCGTTATGGAGAATTCAATGTCGTTTCACCCACCTAAAAATTACAAAATAATGCCAGCGCTTATCGCGCTCATTGGAATTTTAGTTTTACAGGGTTGTGCTAAGCACTCTTCCGTAGATATTGATAAGTCTGCACTTAGATTTTATGGTACGCCAGCTGACAATGGTGATGACTTTATTCATCAGCAAGCACCTAAAACGCTATTTTCAGATGGATTAAATTGCAGTCAGTTTCAAGACATGGGCGCAGCCCTAAATTATAGAACAGACAAGCCATTAAATTTACATTCGTCAAACATGAAAGCTTCAGCAGAGAATGACCCTATTCTTGCGCAAGGTTCATTATTAAGTCCAGGGGATTTAGTTGAAGTGCTTATTGAAGATGGTGAAGGTTTTAATGGCCGTTATATTGTTGATAACGCGGGATATGTAAAACTACCTATTATAGGTGTTGTTTCAGCAGGCGGTGCGACAACCAATAAATTAGAAACCAAAATTGAATTAGCCTTAATTAGAGCAGAAATATTTCAACCCTCCAGTGCTAGCGTTACCATATACGTATTAAATTGGTCATCAATTGAGGTTTCTGTGGCAGGTGCGGTTTTTCAACCTGGTACGGTATTAATTAATAAGAAACCAAATGGTATTCAAAATGCCGAACATTTAGATGCTTTTGGTGATTATTCAACGACGCGATTATTGTCTGAAGCGATCAGAGCAGCTTCGGGTATTCGACCTGATGCAAAATTAGATCAAATAATTTTACTGCGGAAAGGCTGGCAGGTTCAAATAGATATGACAGGGATGTTCTCTGGAGAATTAGTTAAGGATTACCCATTAGTAGCAGGTGACCGCATTATCGTACCCAGTACCGGTTGCTTTCAAGCACACTTAGTCAGACCTAGCTTAATTACACCTAAGGGATTTCGCGTTTTTATGTCTAACCTCATTGATTCAGCCGGAGATAATGCAAGTGCAGCCGTAGATAGATATTCAACCAGCCTGCCCTATGGTACACGCTTATTACAAGCAGCGGTTTCTGCTAATTGTGTCGGTGGTAAAGATTGGACCAATGCGCCACGTCGAGTAGTTCTTGCGAGTAAAAATCCAATTACCGGTGAAACACAAGTTATTGAGCGCTCTGTAGAAGCGTTAATGACGACACCAAATCAAGGCAATATTAACCCTTACTTAATGCCTAATGACGCCGTTGCCTGTTACGACTCAGATATTACTAACTTTCGTGATATCGCCAAAACAGTTGTCGACATCCTGCTTCCTATTAAATTGTTATAAGTGAATTATGAAATATCCTATCGTAACGTTAACGTCATTTGGCCTATTCAGAGCAAGAATATACTCAGTGTTAAAGCGCCCTTATTTAGTGATTGGTTTAGCTTGTTATTTAGTTGTTGCATTGCTTATTATGCTTTATTTGAATAAGGCTCCGTCATTTACCAGTGATATGGAAATGGTATTACCTGGAACAGGTAGCAGTAACAGTGTATCACTGGATAATGTCGGCCAAGTTGTTTCACAAACTAACACCCCTTTTTCTGGTGGTGGCTTTAACCCACGTGTTAATTATAAAGAGATGCTATCAAGTCGAGGTGTTAGGGGGCGTGCTGCTGAAAAACTAAATATTTCGCTTGATGAACTTGGTAAGCCAAAAATTAAGCTCACCGAGCAAACCTCTATTATTTCATTGGAGATGAATGCTGGCAGCTCAAAATTAGCACAAGAAAAAACCTTTGCTATCTATGAATCTTTACAAGACGAGTTGAGTAATCTTCGCGCCGATGAAGTGTTACGACGAGACCGGAGTATCAACCATGTTCTTGACCAATACCGGGAAAGAATGAATATAACCCGTAATGCTATTGTTGATTTTCAACAGCGATCCATTGTTGTTTCAACCGTTCAAATGAATCAATTGGTTAAAACCTTATCCGGTGTTAAAGAAAAACGACTTTATGTGAAAGCTGAAACAAGGCAATTACAAGAATATATTTATCAATTAAGTGAAGAGCTTGGGGTTTCACCCAAATTAGCAGGACAAGCATTCGCCCTGCAATCAGACGTTGAATTCAAAGCTTATATTACCGAATTAAAAGAAAGTATCACTCAACTCACCGAATATAGCTCTCGATGGGGTGTTAATCACCCTAAAGTGAAAGCACAACAAAAAAGATTAAACTTTACCCGAATTGCGATAAACCAGAGAAGCAGGGAAATGTACGGTGTTAATTCAAGTGAGATATTCAATTCCTTAAATTTGGATTTGAACCCAAAACGGGCTGAGTTATTCGCTGACTTAATTGCAGCTTATGCAAAACAAAAAGGCCAAGATTCAATGTTTGCTGATTTAGGACGTTCTATTGAACATCTCGGTGACCAATTAAAGGTGTACTCAAGAGAAATAGTCGAATTAGAGCGGTTACAGAGAGAATTTAACATGGCAGAAGCTATTTTTACCTCAGCAGCAGCAAGATTAGAAGCAAGTAAAGCAGACATTTTTGCCTCGTATCCGGTATTGCAAATGCTGACAACCCCCTCTTACCCAATGAAACAAGGTAGTCCTAAAAATATCATTGCCTTTGTTGTTGCTGTAGCTGGGTTTTTATTCATTACCTTTGGCTTATTGGTTTTATCACAACGCAAAAAGTTAATTCAAGTTTTACTCAAGAAAAACTAATTTGGCTAATAGAAGTTAATCCTATCAATTCTTAGTCGCCTTGATATAGCGTTAGTTTTAGCCTTGTCTTAGGCTGCTCCTTATTTTATCAACCCTATTCCCCAAATTGTGAAGGTTAAATCTATAAATAATAAAGATATTTTATAAAGACATAATGAATTGCAAAATGAAAACCCTATTTTTATTTTGCAATCAAAAGACAACACCCACCTCAACCAGAGATAATAAGCCATATAAAATCAACAACTTAATCAGCAAGATGGAGTTGGCACAGTTTAAGCTACAAGTAGGTTAGCATCAATTTATTAATGATTAATGCAATGCTGGCTAAAGATAATAATACTTTTATATTAAGCCTTTATTCATCCATTTGGACAACTTAACTTATGATTTCACACCACCCCACTGCAAGTTCTACCGAAGAAAGGCTAGTTTGGTTTGGGTTAACACTTACCTATCCATTCTTCGCATTCGGTGGTCTTTATGTTATGGGTTCAGTGATAGGTTGGATGATCTTTATTGTGGTTTTATTACGTTGGTATGTAAACGGAAAAGATAAAAATGCAGTTATACCGGCCATTGTTTGGTTATGGATCCTCGGTGGTTTTTTTATGTTAGTCGCGCTACTCATTGGTCATTCAAATTGGGACCTGGGACTAGCGAAAACCATTAAGTCTTCGATTGGTTGGGCAAAAGGATGGGCACTGATGCCGCTATTTTTATTTATTGGTGCCTTTGTTGATATTAAACCGCAGTTAGTGGTTAGAGCCGTATGCGTTGTTTCGTTTCATTCGTTAATTTTTGCCAGTGTTACTGTTGTTCTTTATATGGTTGGCGCCCCGGGTGATTTATTTATATCACCGCTACAAGTGATTGGCGGACCCGGTGAAAGCTTCTTTACAGTGAGTTTATTTGGTTTAAACCCTGAAACTGGTGGTGGTCGTTGGAGGTTTTTTACTCCTTGGGCACCTGCTGCAGGATTTATGGCATGTATATTTTTAATTTTTATTAGCCAAGAGAAAGAACCTTTTTGGAGAAACTCTGGTTTAGCCGGTAGTTTCATCATGTGTTTACTCTCACAATCACGTGCTGGTTGGGTTATTTATATCGCATTAGCGCCACTATGCTTTTTCAGTAAACATTTTAAAAATCCACTGCTTATTATACTTTTTGGCTTGTTCATTCCAGCCATTTTATTATTAGGCGAGCCGTTATTTAATTTAATCACTAACAGCTACGAAGACATTAAAGCTTCGCGCCCTGATTCAACACGAGTACGTAATACGCTAGAAGTACTTGCATTGCAACGTTGGGAGTCAGAAGCGCCAATTTGGGGACATGGCATTGTTGAGAAAGGACCAAAAATCGTTGAAGGAATGTATATAGGTTCACATCACAACTGGTATGGACTGTTATTTGTCAAAGGCATAGTAGGACTTTTAGCATTAGCTATACCTTTAACGTTTACCTCTATCTATTTATTTTGGCATAGCCTTAAAAGCGAGATTTGTTATACCGCTGCGCTGATGACAATCGTTTTTATCTGTTACTCATTTTTTGAAAATCTAGAAATATTAAGTTTTATTTATTGGCCAGCACTTTTATGGATAGGCATTGCCCTTAATCCACTAAAATCAGGAGAAAGACATGCTTAAGAAATACGATGCTTATTTAGTAGGCTATTACGGCATGCAAAACAGCGGCGATGATGCGCTGATGTATGTAACGGCCTGGGCGGCTCGACACATTATTGGTTGTGAAAATACCTTAGTAGGTTTGTACGGCGATTACCGCAGAGAAACACAAACGGATCATCAACTACCGCTCAAGTTTAACCAGCAATTTCCGGGGCAAAATAGGTTACTGCATTATAAAGCTGCACTTCAAAGTAAGCGTATTATTTTTGGTGGTGGCTCGGTTTTACACAGTGAAACAGATATAAACCTTAAAAGACAATTAATGTCTTTATCAAGCCCTAAGAATAGCTTAGCAGTAGGCGTTGGAATTGGTCCGTTCAATTCAACTGCCGCAGAAAAAGCATGTGCAAAATTTTTAAATGAATGTGGTTATATTGGCGTCAGAGACAGTGAAAGTTTAGACATTGCTCAAATTATCGCCCCTAATGCTAACGTTAATAAAACGTTTGATTTAGCACCATTACTGCTGTGTTCAGATAAATATAAACCTGAACAAGTCGAACGTAAAGGCATTGCACTGTCGTTATGCTCTGTTGCTATTAATGCGATGGGCAAAACAAATAAAGGTGCTGAACAGCAAAGGTTTCACCAATTTACTCAGTTAATAACACAGTTATACGCTCAAACAGGTGAACTTATTACCTTAATTGAGTTTAACGGACATAGCTCATTAGGCGATTGGAAAATCAACAATAATATTATTGCTCGTTTAAACAAAACGGTGCCCGTAACGATAGAAAAATATCAAGCAGATCCCATTAAATTACTCGAAAAACTGGGCACTTATAAAGCTATTGTTAGTATGCGTTTACATGGTTCTATTTTAAGTTATTTAGCTAACACACCCGTGCTGTCAGTTAATTATCACAGTAAATGTAAAGGTTGGTGTGAAGAGATTGGCCTAGCACAAGACTATCAAATAGATTTATTTAATCTCAATATTAAATCAATTGTTAATCAAATCGTAAAGGGTTTATCAACAAATTTTATACCGCCAACGTTATCAGTTGATAGCGCTTTAAAAAATTCTTTATCTAACTGGAGTGATCAAAATGAAAAATATAAAATTTACTGTAATTATTCCGCTGTTTAACAAAGCCGAACATATCTTAAGAACACTTAACAGTGTCGCATGGCAGAAATACCCCGCTACTGAAATTATTGTTATTGATGATGGCTCTACCGATAATGGCGCCTTAATTGTAAAAAATGCCGAAATGGAAAATATAAAACTCATACAACAACAAAATCAGGGCGTGTCTGCCGCTCGTAATAATGGTGTTGAGTTGGCAAGCAATGAATACATTGCATTTTTAGATGCGGACGACCAATGGTTACCCTTATTTTTAGATGAGATAGCTCGCTTAATTGTTAAATTCCCTCAAGCAAAGTTTTTTGGAACACGCTACCAAATTGTCGAATCTGAGCATAACTATATAGATGCAAAAATAAAACTAAAAAACATCGACCCAGAGGGCGTGATATTAGCTGATTATTTTGATATTGCCTCACAAGGAGACCTACCTTTCACTATGTCTTCTATGGTCATTCAACGGTCATTATTTAACGACATTGGTGGTTTTACTCTGAATGAACCTATAGGTGAGGACCAAGATTTATTCTGTCGGGTTGCGTTAAATACAGATATTGCTTATTCACCAAATATTCACTCTCTTTATCATAAAGATGCGCAAAACCAAGCAAGTAAAAATAATATTCCTACTGCAGAGTGTGGTTTTAGTCTTCGGATAACTGAGCAAGCATCTCAATTTAAAGGGAATAAAAGCTCAACCAATATGCTTAAGTATAGTGCAACACATTTGTGTCACTTGGCAAAACTCAATATTGGTGATGGGCATTTTTCCCAAGCGAGGACTTTATTATCAGACCCTCGTTGTAAACTAAAACCTAAACACTTAGTGGGACTTTATGGATTGTCATGGATAAAACAAACAAAACAATGGCTAGTCAATGGCTTTCAATATAAACAGTTATAACAGTTATAACAGTTAACCAGATGACCGCCAAAAGCCGCATCTCAATAGAGCCGCGGTTTGATCCTTTATCAGTCCCCATTAATAAAATAGTAACCTTACTTTATTCTATTTTGCAAAATGATAATTTTCGCAAAACAAAAATATAAAAACTAATGTAACAAAAACAACATCAAATAATACCAATCAATATCAATAACTTAATAACTTAATAACAAAGTTTATCTTGGTTCATTACTTGCAGCACCTATCTTAAGTAACAAATACAATTGAGGGCACTAAGATGAAAAGGAATAATGCTTACCTTTGGGATCACAATTTGGCTAATATTGATTTTAACGTATTAATAAATAATATTATGGGTAATGGCGCCATACATTATAGACGCGCAGCAAAAAAAGCGAGCTTGGTCATATCCACTTGTCTGTTTTTTGCCCTATCTACTGCACAGGCTAGTAATGGACCTTTATTAGATTCAGCGCTAAATAACCAATCACTTTATGCCAGCGGTTATATAACGATGGGCGCACGAACAGTTGTCGGCGGTAATGTTCAAAGTGCTACAGCCATAACACTTGCTGCAAATGCGATTGTCGGTGGAAATGTTGAATCTGGAGCCTCGACAACCCTTGGAGCAGACGCAGCTGTTGTTGGCTATATCCAAGCAGGAACTACGACAACACTTGGTGTGGCGTCTCTGGTTAGTGGCGATATTGAAGCAGGAACCACAGCCACTGTTGGTGCGAGTGCGATAATTGCTGGCGCTCTAACAGCAGGAACTACAGTAACAATAGATGCAACAGTAGAAGTATTTGGTGATGTTTTTGCAGGTACAACAGTAACTATAGGTGCTGGTTCAATTTTTCATGGCAACATAGATGCAGGTACAACCACAACCATAGGTGCAGGTGTCCAAATAGACGGTATCCTTACGGCAAATTCTTTGCTGGCATCTCCCGTCCCTAACTTAGTAACAAATCAAGAAGATTTAATTACAGGATTACAAGTAACATTGAAAGCTTTAGGTACTGGAACAGAACTTATATCGACGTCTTTTGGTACTAATGATGAAACACTCGAAGCGGGTATCTACAGTACAATAGATTATTTATCGATTGCTATCGGTAAGACACTAACCTTGGATGGTAAAGGTGTTGACGGTGTATGGATTTTCAACATTGCTAATTACCTAAGCTTAGCTGCAGATTCAAAGATAATACTAAAAGATGTAACAGATAACAGCACTATTATCTGGAATGTACTTGGCGACAAAACAGGCTCAGCTGGCTACACACAACTTGGCGCAGGTGCAGAAGCTCGAGGTTATATATTTGCAAAAGGCTTTGTTCAGACAGGTGCTAATGCTGTGATAGCAGGTATAGGTGATGATTGTGGCGGTGCTTTTTCAGCCACTAATTTTATTGAATTTGGTGCAGATAGCATCATTGGGAAAGAGGCTTGCATAAATGGCGTAGCTTTATCGGTAAACCAAGCCATTTTTGGGGAACCGTTTGCTGCTTGTCCAATCGATGCCTTTTTAATACAAGATACCTCAGCGACTTTATTTAGTGTGCAATTGGCTACCGGTCAATATCAACAACTATCAAATACTATGGGCACAACAAATAACCTTAATGCGATGGGCTTTAATTTTCATGACCAATACCTTTATGCTTGGAGCACGGAGTTTGCTGGACCTGTCCGTATTAATAATAATTATCAAGTAACCCCTCTACCTACAACTGGTTTACCCGAAATATCATTCTATGTTGGCGATATTTCCCTTGATGGCAATGTCTATTATTTATACCACCCTGGTAACACCAACGGTTTATACGCTATCCCATTAGATCCAACTGCCGATAATTATTTAGTTGCAGAACGTATTATTGATGGCAGTAGTTTAAATTTATATATCTTTGATATGGCCTTTCATCCCTTTAATGGTTTCGCCTATAGTGTTGATAATACCGGTAATCTTTATCGTATTGATGTTAATAATGGCAGCTCAGAATTAGTTAATAATGTTGGTGAATCAGGTACGTTTGGCGCTATTTACTTTGATGTAGATGAAAACCTTTATATTAGTCGTAACAACGACGGTAAAGTCTTTAAAATAGATACTAAAGAAGCAAACTCACTTGCTGTTTTATATGCTTATGGACCCAGCTCGAGTAATAATGATGGTGCACGCTGTGCCCTAGCACCTGTTATTTCTACAGAAAAGGCGAGCATTGACTTTGGTGATGCACCTGCATCATACGGTAGTTCTGCTGAAGATAATGGTGCTCGTCATAGTACTGAAAATAATTCTATCTTTATGGGTACTAGCGTTGATGCCGAATTTGATAGCTATCAATTTCCACTAAGTGATGATGAAACAGACGGTAATAATGATGATGATGGTGTTGCTTTTGTCACAGGTATAGAAGTCGGTAACCTAGCAGTACTTCAACTTGTTGCTTCATCTTCAGCCTTTGTAAATGCATGGATAGATTTTGATGGTAACGGTTTTTTTGGAACCGATGAGAAAATAATTGATGCACTACCAGTTATTGCAGGTAGTAATATCATTTCATATGAAGTGCCGACATGGGCTGAAGTGAACAGTACTTGGGCACGTTTTAGAATAAGTAGTACTGCCGACTTAGATCCAACGGGTGGAGTTAGTGATGGTGAAGTTGAAGATTATATTGTGGATATAACAGAAGCTAACGTTAGCATAGAGTATTACCCAAGTGCTTCTGGCTGGGCTACTATTGCCTTTGAAGATAATTGGCCAATAGTAGGCGATTATGACTTCAATGACTTAGTGATGAACTATCGTATTAGTGAATATATACTTGATGGTGAAGTTATTCGAGTGAAACTTGAAGGACAAATTGCCGCTGTTGGTGGGTCTTATCACAACGGATTTGCTTTTCAATTGCCTGGTATTAGCAGAGAAAAAATTAACGAAGATGCTATCCGCTATACCATTAACAACGTGCCTCAGCTCAGCTCACCTTTAGAGCAGGGGCGTGATAAAGCCATCGCAATAATTACCAACGACATATGGGACTATGTAAGTGCGGGTGAAAACTGTAAGTATTACAGAAGTGAACCAGGTTGTGGTTCTAAAATTCAAATGCATTTTTCAATGACACTGCCAATGACCCATGCAATTCCTAGTGAAGAAATGCCTGCATTCCCTTATGACCCATTTTTATTCGCTACTGAAAGCTATGAACATGGTTATGTATTCGGACAGGCTCCTGGTAGAGCATACGAAATACATTTGCCCAATAAAGCCCCTACTGAAGCTTTTAGAACAGACTTTTTTAACAGAGGTGAAGATAAGAGCGAACCTGATAATGAGCGTTATTTTGTTAATGAGAATGGTATGCCTTGGGCGATTAATGTCGGTACACAATGGCAATATCCTCTTGAATACATGGATGTAATTTACGCTTACCCCTTGTTTTCTAGCTTTATTATCAATGAAGGTCGTATTGATGATGACTGGTTTATAGAAAATAATGCCAATATAAAAAATACATTTTTAGATTAAAGGAGTGACATATGAATAAGCTATATATTAGTGTTCTATTAAGTGCTTTATTAACAGCATGTGGCGGCGGTGGTTCGGCCGGAGAAACAGTATCAGTTACGCCACAACCGTTAGTAGAAGAACAACAGCCAGAGATTATTTTACCCGACCCAATTGTAACCCAACCTGTGGTAACTGAGTTTATCTTAGCAGAAACTAGTCCCCTAGAAGCAAGAGACGTGTTAGAAAGTAGTGCACAAACCAGTGGTGATATATTAGTACCTGATGGCTTTTCATTAAATAGTGAGCGTTCATTTAATTTAACAATAATCAGGTCTGATGATGATGATCAAGCTGCCTATTTATCACTGTGCAGTGATTATCAAGAAAATAGCGATGGGAGCTATAACATTAATTATGATAGCTGCTTACTAAGAACATCATTGAATGAAGCGGTTTTTGAAACTGTAATTACCGTCACTAATGATACCGAGGGTTTAGTTGCAGCATTATGGTTTCTCGATGGGAGTAGGAATCCAATCATCAAGGATTGGCGCTTCTAATAACGGTATTGCAACGATGAGTAGATTGACTTGGATAGCCTTTGGTTTTTCTACTCGATAACGGCTTTAAGTATTGAAGATTATCCCCCTTACCGGCGTTATAAACTTGAGGTTTATTTAGACTTTTAGACAAAGGCTAAAAATTTATCACAACAGCGCTTGAGCGCTATCTATATATTGCCTACAATAGCGCAATTTTTTTATCATAGGTCACAAACATGAACGATACTACATCGCTACCCGCTTTACCCGATCGCCTATCAGGTAATCCCCGAAGCCCACATCATGTAGAAGAAATTTTTCAACACGAGATAGGTATTCGACTTAATGGCAAAGAACGTTTCGATGTTGAAGAGTATTGCATCAGCGAAGGTTGGGTAAAAGTCACCATGAACAAAGCATTAGACCGTCGTGGTCAGCCACTTTTAATGACGGCTAAAGGCACAGTTGAAGCGTTTTACCGTTAAGCCTTATCAATAAAAAATAATAAGCTAATATGCCTTCTCCAAGGCATATTAAATATGTGTCAGCAAAGCGTTATCTACCTCGCTGCCTGACCCTACTTAACAATACAACGACGATCCAAATTTCTAGACTGTTTGAAATTTTCATCCACCCTATTCTACTGCGCTAAATATTCTTATATATTAATTTATATATATTAATTTATATATATTCACTAGACTCAGCAGATAATTATGTGATTTAGAAATTATCAGAGGTACTGAGTGGCGAATGTATTAATCGTGGGTAGAAGAGGTCGATGTTATCGAGCCGCATTAAAGCTGGGCCATAACGTTTTTCTCTGGAGTGATGGTCCCCTTCACGAAAGTCGATAAGAAAAATTGTCGGGCTGTATTGAAACATCATTTGAAAGCGCAGAAAAAATGCTTTTAAAAGCTGAAATAGCAGCAATTTGTGAATTTAATATTGAATATGTTATCGCAGCCACTGAATCAAGTGTCGATATTGCTGCTATGGTTCGTCAAGAATTCAAACTGACAGGCACGCCACTTAACATTACCCGTATCTTACATAATAAAAACGAGATGAAGCACAAAGCTTTAGAGCACAATATTCCTATTACAAAATTCCATCTCATCAATGACAAAGATACGCCACAAGAATTAGTTGATAAGTTAGGCCTGCCACTTGTTGTTAAACCTTTAGCCGAATCGGGTGCAAGAGGTGTTATGGTGCTACAAAGCTTAGCGGAAGTAGCATTGCATTCAAAGCCCGGGCTACTGGCTGAAGCTTTTGTTGAAGGTAGTGAAATTAGCGTAGAAACGTTTATCCATAATGGTGTGCCTATTTTTCATAATATAACCGACTACCTTCACCGATGGAAAAAATCAATATTACCGGCAAATTTAACCCTCGCATTGCAAGAAAAAATTATCGCGATAAATGATCAAGTCATCAAAGGATTTGGCGTTAAAAATGGTATGACTCATGCTGAATTCTATCTGACTAAAACGGGGCTGGTATTTGGCGAAATGGCCGTTCGCCCACCAGGTGGTTACTATATGGAACTCATTCAATATGCCTATGGTTTCAACCCATGGAAAACCTATGTAGAGTTAGAAACTGGAGCGACTCCAACCCCGTTACCTGTCAAAGCTAATAAATTTGCTTGCGTACTCATGATCCATCCTGGTCCAGGAACTATTGATGAGATTTTCGGTATAGAGCAATGCAAAGCACTCAAAGAAATAGACCAATTTAAACTTAATATTGCAGCTGGAGATGAGGTTTACCCACACGACAGTACCAGCAGCGAGGTGGGTCATGTATTTATGTCAGGTGATTCACAAGAGATATTACTTGAGCAATTAAAGTTTATCGAAGATAACCTGATCATTAAGATAAAAAAATAGCGAGCTCTCATAGTCTCTTTAAAAGCGTTCACTTAATATAAAAAAGCTCGATAGGCTTTTATCGCGCTTTTTCTTAAATTATTCTCATCTCATTTATTATTTAACTAGGAGCACTTAGTGCCAACATCATCATTTATATCAGCGTCATCAGACAATAAAATTATTGCACCAATAGCTAAAAAAATTCCTCACAAGATGGAAAAACACAATCACCAACGCATCGATAATTATTATTGGATGCGTGATGACCTGCGCAGTGATGAAAAAGTTATAGCACACCTTAATGATGAAAATAATTATGCTGATGCCATGTTGGACAAGCAAAAACCTTTACAAGCATTACTTTTTAATGAACTTAAAGACAGGATTGTCAAGGACGATAATACCGTTCCAGCAAAAGATGGAAAATATTGGTATCACAGCGAAATTAATGGCGAGCAAGAGTTTTCCAACTACTACCGAGCAACAAGTTTCGCAGGTGCAAATAAAACACTCTTATTAGATGTTAATGAGCGCGCACAAGATCATGAGTTTTATGATTTAGGCGACTTATCAATAAGTCAAAATGACCAAATCATGTCAATATCTGAAGATACCGACAGCCGTCGTATCTATACCATTAATTTTAAAGATTTAACAAAGAACTCTGATGGGCCAGATGCTTATTTAGCCGATATTCTTGTTGAAACTGAAGGACAAGTTGTTTGGTCGAACGACAATAAAACCCTTTTCTATGTAAAGAAAGATTTAGAGACCTTGCTTGGCACACAAGTATATCGCCATACATTAGGAACACCACAAGCTGATGATGTGCTTGTTTATCAAGAAGACGACCACCGTTTTTATATCAGCTTAGATAAGAGCAGAGATGACTCTCAACTTTATATTTGTTTACATGCCACTGAATCGACACATTACTTAGTACTTAGTGCCGATGAGCCCAATGGGCAGTTTACCGAATTATTACCTTATCAAGAACAACATGAATATCACGCCGATAAAATGGGTGAATTTTTTTATATTGTGACTAACTACCAAGCTAAAAACTTCAGGTTAATGAAAGCGACGGCTGCGCAAATTGATGATATCAATAACTGGCAAGAAATTATTCCCCACAGAGAAAATGTCCTGGTTGAAGGCATTGAATTATTTCACCGTTTCATTGTAATAACCGAAAGAGAAAATGGTCAAATTCGTTTTATCGTGCACACAACTCAGGGAGAAAATGCCGGTCATCACTATCCACTATCTTTTGATGACCCCTGTTATTTTGCTTGTCTTGACGAAAATCCGGAGCCAAACAGTACCATCGCAAGGTTATATTATTCTAGCTTAACAACACCCGATTCTTTATTTGAATTTGACTTAGCAACAGGTGAGCGAAAATTACTGAAACAGCAACAAGTCTTAGGAGACTTTAACCAAGATGATTATCAAGCAGAACGTCTATTTATTAACGCTCGTGATGGTGCAGCAGTACCGGTATCAATTGTTTATCGTCGCAATAGTTTTAAAAAAGATGGTACCAACCCACTTCTTCAATACGGTTATGGTGCTTACGGCTTAACCATAGACCCTGATTTTTCGAGTCAAACGTTAAGTTTACTTGATAGAGGGTTTGTTTATGTTATTGCCCATGTTCGTGGCTCAGAAATGTTAGGCAGGCAGTGGTATGAAACCGGTAAAAAGGCGCTTAAACAAAATACCTTTAATGACTTTATCGATGTTACTAAGGCATTAGTTGCCCAAGGATATGGTGCTAAAGATAAAATATTTGCTTCTGGCGGTAGTGCTGGCGGCTTATTAATGGGTGCGGTGGTCAATCAAGCACCGGAACTATACTTAGGCATTGGCGCTCATGTGCCCTTTTTAGATGTGTTAACAACGATGCTCGATGAAAGCATACCGCTAACCACCAATGAATATGACGAATGGGGTGATCCAAACGAAGCAAAAGCCTACCAAGATATTTTATCTTATTCACCAATGGATAATATCACTGCTCAACACTATCCAAATATACTGGTGACTACCGGATTACATGACTCTCAGGTTCAGTACTTTGAACCAATGAAGTGGGTAGCAAAAATGAGAGAGCTTAAAACAGATGATAATTTATTGTTGTTTAAGACAGATATGGACGCTGGCCATGGCGGAGCATCAGGACGATTTAAAAGTTTAAAAGAAAAAGCTTTAGAAATGAGCTTTTTCATCTCGCTATTAAACGAATAACGTTAACTGATAAAATCGTTTAACTTGTTACTCACAAAGATAATCTTTGTCCCTTGTGAGTAACCGCAGCACCTATAAAGAATGTTCTTTAAGATACTTATAATGTGTCTGTCATTGGCAAATTTTCAGTTAGCCATTGTTTAAACTGTGCTTTGGGTAAGGCTCCGGACATTCGAGCAATTTCTTTACCATGATGAAATATCATTAAAGTAGGAATAGAACGGATACTATGCCCTCCTGCGGTATTTTGATTACTTTCAGTGTCTAACTTCACAAAACAAGCCTGTGTAAACATATCTGCAGCAACCTGTTCAAAAGTGGGTGCAAATTGTTTACAAGGCCCGCACCACGGTGCCCAAAAGTCGACAACAACAGGTAAACCATTGTCGGTAATATAACGGCTAAAGTTTTTATCGCTACCAATAACAGGGTTAATAGAAAGCACAGCTTTACCACACTTACCGCATAGAGGCTGGTCATTGAGCTTGGCCTTAGCTAGACGATTTTTCGTACCGCAACTTGCGCAAACTATTTGAATAGGTGAATCAGTCATAGTAAATCTCACTAAAAAGTATTTTAAAATTCGTTTAATATAAAAAGTAAAATATAAAAATGGTTCTGAACGGGCTTTAATTCAAACAACTAAATTAAGACCGTTAGTTACAGACTAATATAACTAGTTACTTATTGAAATATATCTATTTATAATGAAAAGCCGCATCAATTAAACTTTACCCTTATCTGTTTTTCACATTACCTGATCATCTATTAACCCATGCTTTGATATTTACTTTTTTCACTGTTTCATTAGCTCGAGTTAGGCTAAATCATTAAGGCATTCAAACTTTAACACCCATAGGTTTAACTGGGATTAATATTAACGTCTTCAACCGGACAAATATAACCTTGATAACCCTCTGCTTTTAATGAATTAAAATCTGCTAATTGGGCTTGGTCTTCAATTCCAGTAATAATAACCGAGATATTTAGTCCCTTCGCCACATTGACTAGCGCACGGCAAAGTTCTTTATTTTGATTTAACTTCTCATAATAAGCGAAAGATAAGTCTAATTTAATATAATTTGGTAGAAGTTTTTGTAAATATTCTAAAGAGCCAATTTGGCGACCACACTGGTCAATACCTATCTTTGCACCCGCTGCTCTAACAATTTCTGCTAGCTGATAACATTGATCAAACGAGGTTATGGCTGCTGATTCGGGTATTTCAAAAGAAATACGTTCGGCATAGACGGACTGCTTAAGATATTGCGCTAACCATTGAATAAATTGTGGATCTTTTAAACTATCATGCGTTAAATTAATCGCGATGCCCTCATCTGCAAGGGCCAAAATATTCTGCTGTTCGATTGACTGCAATAAACATCTGTCTAGCTGAGCACCTAACGATAACAACTCTATAAATGGCATAAACTCAGATGCGGTGACAATTTGTTTGTCTATGTATAAACGACAATATATTTCACGCTGAATTACATGTTGAGTCGTCATAGCTAAAATTGGCTGCCATTGAAAACTAAAATGGTTGTTATTAATAGAATCAACCAATTTACTGCGCCATTGTTCACGGCTATATTTTTGTGGTTGATCCGCATCTATCCAATGACTTATTTTATGCTCGCGTTGTGCTTGTTGTAGTGCATTATCAGATTGAGATAATAAATCAGCCGAGTTCATGTTATCAATGCGTTGACTAACACCTAAGGCAAAGCGAGTATTAGGTGTGCAACCTGCTTTTGCTATCTCTTGATTAATGATCCTAATTAATGACTGCAAGTAGACTTTTATGACGCTTTTTTCTGCTTTAGTGATCAAAAATGCAAATTCGGTGTTGGCAATTCGTGCAATAATACATTCGCTGATTTCTGGCAACTCGGCTTGCATTCGTTTTGACACAACCTTAATAATTTCATCTCGGCCTTGATAGCCATACTTACTATGAACATCTTCAAGCCAATCAAACTTAGCTAAAATAAGTCCGCCAAATCCAGGCTCATTTAACCAATTATTGATTTGTGCAGACAAATATTGTCGATTAGGCAATTGAGAAACCTGATCGATAAATTTATCTTCTTTTAATTCATTAACCTCTTCATCCAAGGTCGAAAATATTTGTTTTAACTGTCCTGACATCGAATTAATCGCGCCAACGACATCTTGTAACTCTATAGTTTTCGGTAACTCAAGGTCTTGACCAAACTTACGTTGTGAAATGTTTTTCGCGTGTATAGCTACATTATGTAACGGTTTTAAAATTCGGTTCAATTTGAACCTTAAAACAATAATAGAAAGAATAAAAAGCAAAGATAAAATCATCAAAGTGTCATTCATCACACGCCATAATTCTTGATAACCCAACGCAGGATGACCTTCAATTTCAATTGTTGCTAGTTGCAACCAACCTGAGGTAATTAAACTTTCTTTTTTTTGTATGGCAAATAAATCTAGATTTATAAACCATTGTGGAACCCCTTCAATAACAATTGGATTTTCCCAAATTTGTTCTTTGCCATCAACTAGCCATTTAAGGGTCACCTTGCGATAGAAGCCGCCTTCAAAAATGACATTAACCAAGGTTTCTGCTGTGGCTACATCTCCGGTTTCAAGATGAGGCCTCAGCATTAAACCTAACGAAGTTATAGTGTTGTTTAAATCAGAATCCATCTGCTGATTCATAAAGTCGCGGGTTTGTGTAAATTGAAAATAAACTAAACTGGTCATAACTAGTAAAAAAAGTGCGAACAGTAATGAGTTTATTTCTCTAAATAGGGTCATGGTCTTAAAACTCCATTTTAATTTTGGGTTGTTTAAGTTTTGAAGTAGTTATACGCTGTCTTAAGTCTCGCCAAAGTTTAAGCTTTGATGATTTTCCACTAAGAATTCCTTGCCCCTTTACTTTGTTCAACCATAATTGACTGGCATTAAAACTATATATAGGGATCAGATCGTTGCGCTGATTTGCGGGTTTTATAACACCGTCTAGATTATCTAAAATTAATGGTACGGCACTAGGCGTTTCGTAGTAAGCGAGTACCATATGGTATTGATTAAGTTTGACAGCTTTTACCATAGTGATCCTCATTTTTTCATCCGCAATACCCATCTCTAATAAGGTAAAATATTTAGCAATTGAATAGTCTTCGCAATCGCCACCATTAACACCGATAAATTCGATAGGTGTCGCCCAATAATTGCTAACCCCCCAAAGTTTACTATCATCAATAAACCTAAACATATTAAAGAATTGATTAACTTCTTGTAATGTTTCTAAGGGTGAATGTTGAACTTTTGGTTGCATTAATTTAAACCAGGCTTTGCCTCTTTTACCTGCTCTTTCTCCATAACTTTTTTCTAATGATGATACAATTTCTTTTTCATTGAGGGGCTGTGTAGATTGAGCAAATATAGCCGCTAAACATATTATGGTGATGAGAAGCATTTGGATGGGCTTGATAACCATCCATTTAAAAAAAGAACTTCTTCTAATGCTACTCATTAATAATTAATTAGCTTGATTCACTGTATAAATGGTCCATTTGAGATCATCAACTTTTTCTACATGAGATATCTCGGCCATTATACGACGATTTTCAGCATGCGCTTGTTCAGTATCGGCTAAGTTTTCTAAGCGTTCAAAGCCATAACCGATTGAAGAGATACGCTCTTCATTAATTTTAAAATCATTGATTAGTACCAAAGCAACCGCTTTAGCGCGATTATTTGACAGCACTTGATTTAATTTTGCCACGCCAACTTTACTGCTATGCCCTTCAATCACTACATTGATTTGCGGATACATTTTAAGAAGTTCTGCTAACCTACTGATGTCTTCGTTTGCTTGGTCTGACAGTTGATAAGAATTGTTAACAAACTTAACATCAATTTTAAAAGGCATTATTTTAGACGTTCGAGTGCCACAACCATAATTGTCAATCGCAGCACCAATGGAAGTCCCGTCACATTGCTCACGCGCTTTTACTACACCATCACTGTCATAATCAGTTAAATCATGAAACTGCTGTACCGAGTCTTCTAATGTAACTACAGGAGTATCAGCACATGCACTAATAAATAATACTGCAAAAGCGACCACTAAATATTTTGCAGTAACTTCTATTGGCTTAATTGATAACTTATTCATCGTAAGCTCCTTGTTCGTATTCGTGTTCACCTTTCCATTTTGATGATCTTGTTACTCTCAATGAATCAAGTAGCAGGCCTGTTGCATTTAACAAACGATACTGAGCGCTTAATTCATTAAAGTCTGCATCAAGGTAATCCTTACGAGCTTGAAATAATTCATTTTCGGTATCAAGCAGATCGAGAAGATTTCGCTGCCCAATATCGAACTGCTGTTTGTAGGCTGCCTGCGTATCTTTAGATGTAATAACATGTTGCTTTAGATATTTTTTTTGTAAAGATAACATTTCAAAAGCATTCCACGACAGACCAAAGCTTTCAGTAACTTGACGGTGAGCGTTATAATTAATTTCCTGCGCTTCTGAAATTTTATAGGCGGCACTTCGTTCGGTAGCTATGTCTTTTCCACCCGAGTAAAAGTTGTAGCGCAAGCGCAGCATTGCTGTTGCATCGTTTCGATGACCACCTACGTCAGCGCCAAATCGATTAATACCACTTTCACCACCAATATCATTATCAGAATTCACGCCGAGTTCTAAAGATAAGGTTGGGTAATATCTAGCGTTTATTGAGTTTTTAAATGAACGAGCCGCATTAATATCTTGCTGAGCAGCTTTAATTACCGGATGACGCTTTATTGCTAGAGTTAAACCCGTTGCTTTATTTTTAGGTAACATATCGGCATCAGGTACTGGTAGCACAAGATTACTCGGTTGTGTATTCGTTAAACGAATAAATTGTGACCTAGCGTCAAGGTTATTATTACGCGCCGAAATCATGTTAGCTTGCGCGCGAGCTAGCCGCCCTGTAACTTGAGACAAGTCGGCGATATTACCCAGTCCTGAATCAGTACGTTCTTTTATTTGATCATAAATGACTTGGTGTGAGGCAATGTTTATTGCTGATAATTTAACAAGCTCATCTGTTTTTATAAAATTTAAATAGGCTTTAGCCACTTGTAACGCAAGATCTTCTGCATTGGCAATTAATGTCCATTGCTCAGCGCTCGCTTCGAATTTAGTTCTATCTATTTCATTACTCGTGTACATGCCATCAAAAAGAATTTGTTTAATACTAACACCAAATTCACCTCGGGCTAATTCAGTTTCACCGTTATCGCCGATGGTAGCATTTCGTCTGTTTCCGGGAGTATCAGTATATTCATAACCATAACCAGCAGTTAAATCAATAGTTGGAAAATAGCCTGCTGAGGCACGATTAACATCTTCTTCTTTAGATTTAAATCGTGCAAATGTCTGACGAATATCAGGGTGTGTATCAAGTGCAGTCGCAACGGTTGCCTCTAAACTTTGGGCATAGCTATTAGCGGAATATAATCCCGATAAGCCTAAACACCAAACCATAGTTATTTTATTTAATTTAAACATAATGTTATTTATAAATACTCCATATTTTTATTATTAATTACTATTAGACAAGCCTACCGTTCTCTTAGTGCAGCCTCATTCGCCCGTAATATGGGGTTTAAAATATATTCTAAAATTGTTCGTTTACCCGTAATAACATCAACATCTGTTAGCATACCTGGAATAATTGGCATTTCTTTGCCATTTTTATTCTTAATGCTTGAAGCATCAGTGCGCACTCTAATAAGATAAAAACTGTTTCCCTCTTCATCCTGTGTTGTATCAGCACTTATGTGCTCTACTTTACCCGTTAACCCGCCATATCTTGTAAAGTCATAGGCGGTTATCTTAACAACAGCTGGCAACCCAGGATAAATAAACGCAATATCTCTAGGCTTAATTTTTGCTTCAACCATCAATTTATCTTCGGTGGGCACAATTTCAGCAATGGTTTCACCCGGCTTAACTACTCCACCTAAGGTATTAATGTGTATGGTTTTAATAGTACCAATAACCGGCGATAAAATTAATGCTTTCGTTACTTTATCTTGAGCACCAACCTGTGATTCATTAATTCGAGATAGTTTATTCTCTAATTCATTAAGCTCTGATCTCGCTTCTGTTCTATAAGCAAGTGCTGTTTCTCTACGATTTAAAATTGACTCTTGTATGGCAGACTTTAATTTTGGTGCTAACAAACGAACCGCACTTAATTCACCTTTAAGCTCATTCACGCTACGTTCTAACTTATAGAGTTCGATTTTTGAAACAATGTTTTTTTCTGCAAGCGGTCGTGTTAAGTCGAGTTCTTTACTGGCTATCTCATAACTTATTTTTAAGGTATTAATTTTCGAAACTAATTCAGCAACTTCTTGTTCCCTTTGTTGTATCTGCTGGGCTTGAATTGCTAATTGATTGATTAAATTATCTATTCTTCCAGAATACTCTTCTTGTTGTCTTTCAACCATAAACTTAGCGTTTTGTTGCAAATCGTCTGGGTAAACGGGTACTTTTATATTTATTTCTATTTGTCGTTGCCAACTTTCGCTAACACCAATCAATATACTGGAAAGCTCAGCTCTAAGGCGAATGACATTCGCTCTAAGGCTACTCACTTCCTGTTTTTGTTCTGCAAAGTCAGATCTAAAGCGAGTATCATCAATACTTGCAATCGGTTGCCCTTTAATTACTTGCATACCTTCTTGAACAAAGAGTTTTTGTAATACACCACCATCTAAACTTTGTATAATTTGTACTTGAGTTGATGGTATGACCTTGCCCATTCCTGAAGTAACTTGTTGAAGTTCAGAAAAATATGACCAAATAAGAAAACAAAAAAGTAATCCGGCCATTGCCCATATAGTTAACCGATGTAAACTTGGCACTTCCGTTAGCATTGCACCATATACATCGTCAGCCATTTCTAGGTCTTGTTGGCTAACCTTCATAAGTTCGTCTCTTGATTTAAATTTTCGCCTTTGAGTTGCGCTAATACTTTATCTTTTGGACCGTCAATAATCAATTTACCTTTATCTAAAACAAGAATGCGGTCAACCAATTTTAATAAATCCATTTTATGGGTAATTAATAACATAGTGCGATCTTTTGCCGTTGCATTGATTGCTTCAATAAACTTTTTTTCAGCACGAGCATCAAGACTCGCGGTTGGCTCATCTAACAGTAATATTTGAGGTGAATTTAATATCGCTCTGGCTAAAACAATTGACTGTCTCTGGCCACGTGATAATGCATTACCACTTTCCCCCACTTGTTGGTCAAGGCCTTGACTATTATGATCGGTAAAAGCACTGACACCAGACAGTTGAACCGCTCTAATAAGTTGATATTCAGTAACTTGACGAGTACCGAAGAGGATGTTATCGCGGATGGTACCATGAAATAAGACAATATCTTGTGGTAAATAGCCAATGTTTTTTCGCAAATCGCTAGGGTGAATTTGCCGGTGATTTAAACCATCAAATTGAATGCTACCCTTGCTTGGCTGATAAAGACCTAATAGTAATTTAGCCAGCGTTGTTTTACCCGAACCATTATGACCAACAATGGCAATTCTTTCTCCTTGATTAATTTTTACTGACATTGGCTGCAAAGAGTCGCTTTCTGCATTAGGGTACTTAAAACTGATATTTTCAGCATTTATGTTGCCACTGAGTTTTGTCCGACTTACCAAATGAGCTTTGTCTTCAAATTCGCCTTCTTGCTCCATTAAAGTATCGAGTTGTTTCAGAGCACTTAAGGTTTGATTAGAGCGCGTCATTAGGCCAGCAAGCTTAGCAATAGGAGATATAGCACGACCGGTTAACATAACAGCCGCTATAATTCCCCCCATAGAGATTAAATTTTCGGATACTCGATAGACACCTAACACTACAACGGCGACTACTGATATTTGTACAATAAAACTCGCAAAATTTAAGACCGAATTAGTGATCATTTTAGATTTAAGTAACCAAGTCGAGGTATGACCAACCATTTGCTGCCAAGCTCTTTGCACAACACCTTCGGCGCCATTAGCTTTAATAGATTCTAACGCGCTTAAACACTCGATCAGATGTCCATGGCGCAAACCCGAAAACTTATTACTTTCTTCTATCGCTTTACGCAGTTTAGATTGATTTAACAAGGTGTAGCCAATGATAAGTATTGAGGCAATAATTGGAAACATCACTAAGTCTCCTGCAACAAGCCAAATACAAAACATAAAAAGCACAGCAAAAGGTAAGTCAACTAAGGCACTTATTGTCGCAGAAGACAAAAACTCTCTAACACTGTCAAATTCACTCAGCTGCTTTGCCATTCCACCGACACTTGGGGAGCGTTTTTCAAGCGGTATACCAATTACTTTAGCAAATAGTTTTGAAGAAACTTCAATGTCAATTTTCTTGCCCGCAACATCAATTAGATAACCACGAAGTTGTTTTAAAATAAAATCAAAGATATAAGCGACACCGGCACCAATGGCTAGTACCCAAAGTGATTCGAAAGCGAGATTAGGTATCACTTTGTCATAAATATTCATCACAAAAAGTGGTGATACCAGAGCAAAAACATTGATCATTACTGATGCAATAATCACATCTCGATATATCGATGAAGTATTCTTAATTTTCTGCCATAACCAATGTTCTTTTGAACTATTAAGATGAACATCAAAATTTCTATCACCGCGATATTGCTGCTTTATTAAAAATAAATAGCCAACAAAACTCGATTCTAATCCCTCTATTGTTAACTGTTCTTCACCGCCAGTTTCAGGTAAAGAAACTGTTGCTATATTTTTTTCAATATCGAGTTCTTGTAATACTAAGGCTTTTTTATCTTTTAGCATCAAAATACAAGGTAACAACATTGAGGGTAATTCATTCAAGCCTTTACGCACTAATTTTGCACTTAACCCTGCGCGAGATGCTGCTTGAGGTAACAGCTCTGGTGTAAGATTAGCACCAGTAAGTGGTAAACCAGCCGCGAGCGCTTCAGGAGAACACGGGTTACCATAATGCTCTGTTATAAGAACTAAACTGTCTAACAGAGGGTCTGAACTTAACTTTTGTGAAGCGTTAATTGTCCATTGAGTTGACTGTTGCACTGTTGATTGCACCTAGTATGTTATCCCTTAAAAAAGCCAATAAGCTAATGATGTTGGAAAGAACATCTCATCATTAGCTCATTGTACTTGTTATGTTTTGCTACTTAATTTACTCGACTTAATCATATCTGGTCTGAAGTGTCGAGTTCAATGGGCAATGGCACAATTTCTGATGACGCATCACTGTTCAATGTTACACCTTTATTTAAGAAATTATTGGTGATTATTGTTTCAGTATTTGAAAGCGCGTCGACCTGATCAATATTTTCTAAGGTCAAGTTTTCTTCTGCATAGATAACTGTAACTTCACTTTCTTGATCTGTATTTAAGTTACTTTCTGATAACTCATTAAAAATGAAGCTTTCATTGATATTATCAAGATTACTTTCCACTAGTAGATCATTTAGTTCAAATATTATTGCTGGGCTTAAACTTTCATCATTTAAGTTCAGCTTAGTATTTGGTTCGCTATAAGCTAAGTCGATAAGTTCACCTTCAGACAAAGAAGTACTCATTGGGCTAATATTTTGATTATCGTGAGTTAAGTTAATGGTTAAAGTAGCTTCATCAGTTTCAGGGTTCACTTCATCGCCATCTTGGATCGTGTAAGTAAATTGTAATGACGATGGAATGGAATTAACATCAATTCCTGCAGCCAATTGAAATGTATATCGCCCGTTATTACTAATAACCAGTACACCAAAATCAGTTACTATGGTATGCGAGGTATGACTAATATCAAATACATAAACTTGGCCATCATACTCAACTTGAGTCAATATAATTACACCATCTTCTGAACTGTCAATTCTATCGCCTGAGCTACCACGAGTAATAATACTACCTCGAACTCCCCTACTAATACTTAAGCCATTATCATCTTTATATGTAATGTAATTATTGTCATCGACAGCAACTGGAGCAGAGTCATTAACAGTAATAATTACATTGGCTGTATCGCTATCAATACCATCAGTTAAAGTGTATTCAAAACTTGGTGGAGTAGCACCTAAAATATAGCCATCACTATTTTGATAAGTAAAGTCGCCACTAGCATTAATACTTAAAATACCCCCTTCGACATTAATAATAGCAAAGCCATCTGTTCCAAAGCTTAGTTCGACGCCATTAATATGAGTTATCACTAATGTTGAACCGTCGCCACCATCAGTATCGATAACACCATCACCATCGTGATGAAGTATAATATTGCCTGAAACGCTTTCCCCTTCATCAATATTAAAGCCATCATCTTCTGCAAACGGTGGATTGTTCAATGGTGTTACTGCGATTATCACATTACCAGTGTCAACATCCGTACCATCACTTAAAGTATAATTAAAGCTTGGTGGTGCACCTACCAGATCGTTTCCATTGTGGGTGTAAGTGAAACTGCCATCAGCCTTGATTAAGATAAAACCATCTTTGATATCTACACGGGCTTCACCCGTTAATGGATCAAAGACTAAATCAACGCCATTGACTTGAGTCACGCTCAGACTAGCACCATCGCCACCATCGTTATCCATCACGCCATCGCCGTCATCATGGCTGATCACATTGCCACTGACGATTTCGCCTTCGTTAACACTAAAATTATCATCAGCCGCAACTGGTGGATCGTTCACCGGCGTAACCGCAATCGTTAAGGTCGACACATCGGTATCACCTGCACCATCAGTTACGATGTAGCTGACTACAGGCACAGCACCATTGAAATTATCATTTGGTGTGAAGGTATAGCTACCGTCTGCATTTAAGATGAGTTCACCTTCAGCAAGGGTAACCGTATCACCTGCATTATACGTATTCCCACCAACCA
>NZ_JACGVZ010000033.1:0-37516 GCF_014077465.1 Colwellia sp. BRX10-4 | reverse complement strand
GTGTATCAGATAAACTGATTTGTTGTGAACGAGGCTTGGGCATAACAATCACCACACTTATAAGAGGGTAAATTAAGTGTAGTTTATTGTTGAAAAAACAAACAAGTTATTATGGGTGGCTTAATAGGAGATAATAAAGCTATGTAAATGTTTTTCGCAGTTTAGTTTTAATTGATCGCCAATGTGTTAAAGGTAAATCTGGAGCTTTGGACAAGAGGTGTTGGTAGTCATCATCGCTAAGTTGAACCTCACCGCCATGAGCAAGCAAAATGGATTTAGGTTGAAGATTATTTATTTTAGTCAGTGAGCTTTTATAGCGATTGGGATAAAAAATGGGAAAAGGCGGAATAAGTCGTCCTTTTACTTCCACCATTAGGTCAGCTACATAAATGAGTTGACTTGGTTGGTGTAGCAAAGAGATATCTCTGTCGGTATGCCCTTGAGTATAAATGACTTGCCATTCAGCAAAGCCTGGTAAAACCTCACCATCATTTATTTTTATGTCGGGCTTTAATTTGGAGGAGTACCAAAGTTTTTTTGCTGGTTTATTTTTACGTTTCGCAACCCAGCGAGTCAATGCCATATCGGTAAAGTGCATTAATAATCCGTCTACACCTGTATACCAATGCCCAGAAACATTAGCAGTGGCAATTTTACAACCAGTTTTTTTTCTCAATACATGAGCTGCTCCAGCATGATCTGGATGCATATGAGTAACGACTATGAGTTTAAGGTCCGAAAATGGACGTTGTAATTCTTCTGTTATAAAGGTCTTAATTGTTTCGATATCTGCACGGCAGCAGCCATCAAGTAACAATAATTTTTCAGAATATTCTACTAAGTAAATAGACTGAATATAGCCTTCAATTTGGTGCAATTTCATTTTATAAAGATCATTAGTTTTTTGTTGTTTACTTATATCAAGCTTGATCCATAAATTCAAACGCTCGTTTTAATCTTTATTTAATGCCGCGGCACAAAAAAAGTCATCCCAATGCAAAATAGTGACGCTGGCAATTGTGGTATTTTTGCCAGTCAGGTTATTCGATTAATTGGTAATTTTTATAATCAAACAATGCGTCTTTTTATCTGTGGGTAACGTCCACTAACGTATAATATAAGACAGTTTTGGTACTGATTGAGGGTGTTAGGAAAGCTCTCTTTTGTGGCAACTACTACCCTTAGAGTTATATTTTAGAAGTTAATCATTTCAAATTTTGAGTGAATTTTTTGAAAGGTATTTTCGGTGCTTAAAGGTAAAAATTCCAGCTTTTATAATTAGTTAACAAAAACGGTAATTGCTATCGTTAATGGTGTTAGTAATGCACAACTAACATTGTAAGCAAGGTATCTAGGGTGTCGACCAATATTATCTTTAAATTTTATTGCACCATATAAAGCGACAAAGGCCAATGCTTGTGGAATAAAAGCCAGTGCACTCAGAGTGGGTAATAGCTTTTGGCTAATAAAAAAGCCAAGCAATAATGTTGAGCACACCGAAAAGATGAAAAAAATGCTATTGCTTGTTTTTATACCAAAGGCAATAGGAAAATGATTTCGACCGATACTTTTATCAGCATCAATATCAGGATATTGGTTTAAAAGTAATAAGTTGTTAATAAGAAGAAAAGGGATCAAACCTATTAGCCAAGGTGTTGTTGAAAAGTGGCCAGATAAAATAACTTGGGTGCCTGCCACCATCAGTAAACCAAAACAAAGTCCAGTGGCAACTAAACAGATAATGGGCCATTTATTAATCCACTTTGTGTAACTAATAATAATGGCTAATCCAAGTAATCCCATTGGTACTATGGCAATTACTGCTACGCCATAAAGTGTGACGAAATAAACACCAATAAGAAAGGTTAAAAGGGTTGTGACAATCGCGGCTCTTTTTACCCCAAGAAGTAACTCAGGTTGCTGAGATAATAAATCGCTACCACCGCTAAAGGGAGTTCTAATTGTTTTCAGATCTAAGCCGCTGACGTAGTCTTGATATTCATTAATGGTATTAACTGCAATGTGCGCAGAGATTGCCCCTAACAAGGCAATGGCTAATACGGCATAATCAACCGCACCTTGTTCCATATAACTCATACTAGCACCAAGAAAAACACAAACAGGGGCTAATATTAAGAAAGGTAGGCGAAATGAAGGAACAATGGCGGTTAGTGTCATGTTTATTTATTATCATTTGTCTAGATAGTAAAATATTCGCGAAAAGTCTTTTATGTTTAAAGTTATTGGCGTTGCAGGCGTTATCAAACCTGTAACGTGTTACTAAACCAAATTAGTGTAACTAATAAGGCTTAGTAACGACAGGCATTAATTTTTACGATGGTTTGTAATAAACATTCTTCGTAGTCATCGTTTATCCGTTAGGTATAACAAGTGAGTCATCTTGCGAATACAAATGTAAATAACAGCCTTTGCCCGCTAAAGTTAACTGGTAGGTAATTTCAGCTCTTTCTAAAAATCCCTGTTCAACAAGCCCGTTATCGATTAAAAAATCAAACATCGTATTCGACAACTCACCCATTTTTGCTTTCGCACTTATTTCCATTTTAGTCGCCACGCCTTTAATAGAGTTAATGGCGTAAAGTGCACGAATAATTGCCGCTTCTTTATCACCTATGCTTGGCATGAGGCCTTGGTAAGGGGGGAATTGTTTGGTGGGATATTTGCCATAAACACTTTTATAAGAGGCCTGCATCGCTTGAATATCATCATCTTTATTATTGGTCAGCTTAAAGATGTGAAAAACACCTGTTTCTTTACTGAGGTAATCGACTTTGGCTAAAAAAATAGGTAAACCACATCCTTGAGCAACATGGTAAAAGCCTGTTTTCCATTTTGCTACTCCGCCTCTTGTACCTTCTGGAGTAAATAAGAAAAATACTCGTTTACCTTTTTGTGTTTCAATAAATTGCTTGATTTGTTCAACTTGCCCTAAGCCTGTAGATGAACGATCAATAGGCATAGCACCAAGGTACATCAACCAACGACCTAAAAGAGGTATCCGGCACATACTGTCTTTAATAGAAAAATATATTTTCACATCTTGCAATATCGCAGCCCCAAGCGCATAGACAAAATCCCAATTCGATGTGTGCGGTGCTGCAATCGTGATACCTGCACCTTCGGGGGTAGCTGTGCACAATTTCCAGCCCGCAACTTTAAACCAAAGGCTAAAAAGGAATTTTAAAATGTATTTACTAAAAATACCGTCAAAGATTGTTTTTTCACGGATACGAAGGTTTTTTTTGGCCATGGTAATATAGTATTTTAATGAGTAGTTAATATTTAATATTATACAGTTTATTTGACGCTATAGATCAATATATAAGGCGGCAGTTTTATTCATTAAAACACCGCAAAAATACTGTTTTAGATTATAGTCAAAGATATTATTTCCTTGTGTTTACAGTATATTAAAAAGAAAAATTAATATCGTAAATAAATTGTCATTAAGTCGACGTGTTTACGATGAGTATAACAAGCAGATAGTGCGACAAGCTATAATGGCTAAAGAGCACAAAAATACAATAGATAAACCGATAAATATCCAACTTGATAATTTCAATCTTTACTTCTTCTGAAGTCATCTCATCGGGTTCATTGGCTAATATTGGAGTAGCCACAATTGCCGCACTTGCCAAAACAGCAGTCAAACTTATTAGGCCATATTTAAATTTTGACTCAAGGCTCACTACATTTAAAGTTTATTGTTGATATGCACTGATGAGGTTGCTCTAGGCGGGACTTTTGTTTAAGGCGAGAAGTAGGGCTAGTAAGACTTTACTTTATGATTAAGTAAATAAAATCATTACTAGCCGCTAACGATAGCGCATTATTGCTCTTTGATAAAAACACTGGTGGTTAGTGCTGGAACAAAAAAGCTGTTTTCATTGCTGGTACTCTCTTTAACAACACTATCAACGCCCTGTTGTTGAATAGGGTGCAATTGATATTGTGCTGCCTCTTTAAAAGGGATTGTTTTAGCGGTGGTGCTAGTATTAAAAATAACAACGAGCGCTGATATGTCAGCATCTACTTGCTGATATTTTTCGGCATCATCGATGCTCATCACAATTAAGCCAATTTGTTGTGCTTTACCAGTATTGTGAAATTTTACACGCTCTATTATTTGTTCACTGTTGGTAAGACGAAAAAGGGGGGTACTCATGCGTAGACTAATGAACTCTTTAAACACTTCTGCACTAAACTCGATGTCAGTTGGGCTAACAATATCTCGCCCTTCATTTTTTGCCAGTACTTTTTTAATCAGTGGCCAGTTTGCTTGGTCTTTATCTGCTGGCGGTAAACCAACATTATAATTATTGCTTTGCTTGGTAAAATCGACTTTATTAAACCAATCACCATAGTCGTAACTGTCGCGTAAAAATGACTTTGAACGTAAAAACTCTGATCCCATATGTAAGAATGGAATGCCCTGTGCGAAAATAGCAAAGGACAGTGATTGTAAGTGAATACGTACGCGATCTTTTGTTGAGGTATCAAAAGGTAAGCGGTATTGATTATTGTCCCATAATGTTTGGTTATCGTGTTTAGATACATAGTTAATGGTATCGGCAGGGTCTAATGCATAACCGGTTGGTTGGTCACCATAAGGAATTTCTTTGCCGGTAACGTTTTTATCTTGAGCATTTTTAAGAGGGAAGTTGGCTAAATTAGCGGCTAAACCAATACGTAATTGATCTGCGGCGAGTAGATAAGCTTTTCTTGATACTACTCGATCCACTAATTCATTAGGCATAGTGCTTAAACCACTGCCGATACCTTGGCTTTTACGAATGTCATCGCCACTGGCGCTAAAGGCTCCACCGCGAACTGCATCGCGTAAACGGTCGGTAAAGGTACCGATTTCTGTGCCAGCCAATGCTAATTGGCTAGCTTGCGTAAAGCGCTGATTATTCGCTACCTCACCAAAATTCCAACCTTCCCCATAAAAGTAGGTGTCTATATCAACCGCTTGTACTGCTTTTTTGGCTTTAAGCATCGCCGATTTGGGTTGGTGTGCCATAAGGTCGAAGCGAAAGCCGTCAATTTTGTAGTCTCTTGCCCAAACAACTAATGAGTCTGTCATTAACTTTTCCATCATGACATTTTCTGTGGCAGTGTTATCACAACAGGTTGATTGTGCGATTTTTCCGCTGATAGGGTCAAGACGATGATAATAATTAGGGACAATTTTATCAAGCACAGCCGTTGGCGCTAGCCCTGCTTGATGAGTATGGTTATAAACGACATCCATGATGACGCGAAAGCCTAGATTATGAATACTTTGTACCATTTGACGAAATTCAATAATACGTGCTGAGCCTTCAGGGTTTTGTGCGTAACTGCCCTCTGGAACAGTATAATGGAAAGGGTCGTAGCCCCAATTGTAATTATCAATTTCTCTAATAGAACTGACTATCGCTTGGCGCTCGTGTGTTGCAGTGGGAAGTGTTTCTAAATATTCTTGTATCGTTATTGCTTGGTCTTCGATCCCACAAAGCTTATGTTCGGGCACGAGTTGGCAAAGTTTGCTAATAGGATTATTTAGATCAATAACTTGTGTGTCATTTTCGTTAGCGGTACCAATATCAAAGGTAGGGAGTAGATGAATATTGTTAATACCTGCTTTTTGTAGATCCTTAAAGTGCTTAATGCCAGCGCTATTTTTTTCGCTGAAGGCGGCGTACTTTCCTCGAACAGCAGGTGATGAGAGTTGCGGATCGTGGGCACTAAAATCACGAATGTGGGTTTCATAAAAAATATTATCTTCAGGGTTCTTAATTAAAACATCTTGCTGTAATTCCCAGCCATTAGGTTTGTTTTTTGAGTCAGCTAAGTTGATAACATGTGAATATTCACTGTTTGTTGAAAGGCTCAAGGAATAGGGATCTGTAGTGGTTAATGTTTCAATTTTATCGCTAGCCGGGTGATATATTGTCAGCTGGTACTGGTAGTAGACTTCTTGTTGAGTATTCATAACGGCACCAGACCAAATACCGGTATTGCTATCTTCTTTAAGTGGCACAACATGCGTCGCTTGCTTGTCTTTATTAAACGCTAATAAGGTTACCTGTTTTGCGGTCGGTGCCCACAGTGCAAACTCAATCGAATCTTTACTGAGAGTGGCCCCAAAATTTTTCAGCTCATTAGCGTCGTTACTTTGTGAGGTAAACAAAACATCCAATAATTGAGCTGTTTGCACCTGTGCTGTGTGTTTTGAATTTGTGCCCTTGCTTGCAGAGCTGACATATATTTTATTTTTCAGTACTTTTTTAATCTTATTAGTAGCCAGCTTTACCTCAAATACATTAAATGAACGTAAATGTTTAGGGATAAGCAGACGATTTATTTCTCCTGTGAAGGGCGTAAGTGTGGCTTTTTCAATATATCCACCATCATCAAAGGTTAACGTATGTTGTTGATGTAAATTATCTTCAGGTAATAAAAGCAGTTCTGGGGTCAGCCAATGTGCAGAAAAGTCTTGGCTTACTAAAGGGGGAACTGCTACTGACTTTACGCTCGTTTCGGTAAGCTGGGTTCTTGTTGGTATACTTTGATCATGCTGACATGAGCTTATACATGTCGTGGTGATAATGATTAGGCTTAATTGTCGAGAACGAGCTAAAGAAATACGCATAAGGATAAATAACAAAGTAAATTAATAATGTTAATAAGTTACGCATTTATCAGCAATATAAACAGTTTATTCTAATTTTTACATACGTATTCAGCCAATCTGCTGACAAGTTATTTCCCCATAAAAAAGCGCCAAGAATATTCATCCTTAGCGCTTTCTAAAGTGTTAGCACAGCTTAAGTACTTAAGCTGTTCGATTAACTTACCTGATGACTATGGCTGACATTCTTGTATCGCTAAACGGCCAACATTATAGCCTTTACTTGGGTTTGCGCTGTCGAGTGTTAGTAAAAAGCTGTATGAACCCGCCGCCAGTGTCGTATTGTTATTGGCGTCGCCAGCGTTATTATAAGCAACAGGGTAATTGATACCTAAGGCTAAATTCTCCCCTTCAATATCGTTACTATCGTTTTTTTGTACCCACAATTGTGTGGTCCAACTACCGTCATCTGAAGCCAGTTTAAATTGCATTGCCCCGTCAAATTCAGCTACGGCTTGATACTGGTTATTGCCTTTGTAATTTAATCTAAACTCTTCAGTGGCATTCCACGCTGAATGATCGCCACGAACAAAGAGTTGGCCGCTACCATTAATATCAAAAGGAATGTCGTCGCTTGAATCAACTAAAGCAGCACAATCTACTGTGGTGTTTTTGCTCACAATCGTTAAGCTTGGCGTCGATGTGCTGGCATTTAAACTAAAGTTATAATTACCGGCAGCCGTGGTAGTTATTTCTATATTGCCACTGTTATCAGCCGATGCTGTTATTGAGTTATCAGTGAAGGTGACATCACTAAAGGCGAGGTCGACCGCCGCCCAATCATCAGAACCCACTTTAAAAATATGCGTGCCAACCGCTAAGGTGAAATCAATCACATAGTCGCCGTTCCCTTGATAAGTAAACATATCGATTGCTGTTAAACCGTCGTCACCCCAATTGTTCATTGACCCACGTAGGTAAATACTTGTCTCGCCATAAGGGGCGGGGTCAGGCGCATTTAAGGTCGCATCTGCTGCTAAACCAACGCCTTGTGCCATTGCTTGTGGTTTTATAAAGACTGCAGTAGTTAACGCAGGTATGCTAAAGGTGCCTTTTCCTGAAGCCTCAACAAATGATGCTGTTTGAACATTAGTATCGGCAGAGCTTTGCTGGACACTGTGCAACTCAAAGCCGGTCGCAGTTAAAATATCGTGAGATTGCGTGGATGCAGTGCCGTTTATCACCACAACAAGTGCATCAATATTCTCATCAAGGTCAGTTAGACCGTTACCATCATCAATACTCATCACAATTAAGCCCTGAGTCTGTTTGCTACCGGTATTATGAAAACCTAAACGTGCATTAATATCAGCTTGTGTGGTTAACCTAAACAATGGGCTTGAGGCACGAATACTCAAAAACTCTTTAAATATATTTGATGAGAATTCAATGTCACTGGCTTGTGGCGATGTTTCGCTATTATTGATCAGTGCTGTCATCAACGACCATTTACTTTCATTGTCTTGCGCAAGTGGCAAGCCAACATTCCAGTTATTGGTACTCATAGTGAAATCAACTCTATTGAACCAGTCACCGGCATCATAAGTGTTTCGGTCCATTGATTTTGAGCGCAGTAAATCACCACCCAGTTGGAAAAACGGAATACCTTGACTGATTAACGCCAAGGTCCCGGCAATATTTTGTATGCGCACGCGATCATTAAGACTAACTTCGGTTTCAATGCCATATTGCAGTTGATCCCATAAGGTTTCATTATCATGTTTTGAGACATAGTTAATGATGTCGGCAGGGTCTTTTCCGTAAGAAGGCTTACTAAAGGTACTACCCGCTTTGATGTTGTCATTCTTATCTTGTAGTTGATAATCTTTTTGGGTACCAGCAAGTCCTAAGCGAATAATGTCTTGGTCATTTAAGCTACCAGCACTTTTAAATAAAGAGGCACTTCGAATAATATCGCGAGGTCGATCGTTAAACGTACCGACTTGCGAACCCGTCATATTATTTTGATCCGCTTGTTGATAGCCTTTATCATCACGCGTCCAACCTTCACCATAGAAATAGTTATCTGTGTCTATTGCTTGTACAGCGGTGCGAGCACTTAAAATCGATGCTTTTGAATTATTACTCATAATGTCAAAACGAAAGCCATCAAACTTATAGGCTTGTGACCAAGTAAGTAATGAGTCTTGCATGAGTTTATGCATCATTTCATGTTCAGGCGCGGTATCTTGGCAACAAGTTGCTGTTTCAACATTACCTGAGGTTAAATCACGGCGGTGATAGTAACCGGGTACTACTTTATCAAGCACTGAGTTTTCCCATAAACCCGAAGAGTTAGTGTGGTTGTAAACAACATCTAAAACAACACGTAAGCCCATTTCGTGCAACGCTTGGTTCATCGCACGCATTTCAGTTATGCGAGCGACACCGTCAGGATTTGATGAATAACTACCATCGGGCGTTGTGAAGTGTTCAGGATCATAACCCCAATTAAAGCTGTCTAAGCCTCGCAATGATTCGGCAAGCGCTTGTGCAGCTGTGCTGGTTGGGTCGTAACTGGCGAATACCTCGGCTAAGGTATCACTAGCATTTTCAACACCACAAACAGGCGCGTCACTTTTCTTAGCACATAATTCGCTAACGGTATTATCAAGGTTAATAAGGTTAGCTGCATCTTCATTTATGCTGGCAATATCGTTGGCGGGTAATAGTTGAAAGTGTGTTAAGCCTGCGTCAGCAAGAGATTTTAAATGTGTTACGGGTACAGAGGTTTCTTCGGTAAAGGCAAGGTAGTTACCTCGGTTTTCTGAACGGGTGCTGGCGTCTAAAATACTAAAGTCACGTATGTGGCCTTCATATATAACACTGTCTTCAGGGTTAACAACTTCAGGAATGGTGTGGCTGTCCCACCCGATGGGTTTTAAATCACTATCAGCTAAATTAACAAACTGAGAAAAATCGCCATTGGTTGATAAAGAAATCGAGTAAGGGTCTGTGGCTTCAATTTTTTCAATACGCTGATTTTGTTGATGATAAACGGTTAACTCATAGCGATAAAATAAGCGGTCTACTGTGTTTGGCGCGGTAAATGACCAAATACCTGTTGCTGCGTCAAGGGACATCGTATGACTTGACTGTAAAGCTTTACTTGCGTTGTATACCTTAAGGGTAACTTGCTGTGCTGTCGGTGCCCAAAGTTTAGCGCTTATCTCGCTAGCACTGTAAATAATACCTAAGTCTGCTTCGTTAGCATCGTTATTTGCCGAGGTATATAAAGCGTCTAAGATACGGGGTGTTTGCAGGTAAGTTGCGGCGATAAGTGAATCGTCACTCGCATATGAAATTGCCAATAATTTACCACTAAGCATTGATTTTGCTTTACTCACCGATGCCGATGTTGCGGTAAATGCCGCTAAATCTTTATAGCGAGGCATATTAAGTGAAATCGCAGGGTGTTCACCACCTGCCGCAGGGAGGTACTCAAGGAAGTTATCCCCTGGAATACCGCTTTCACCATCAAAAGCTAAGTCGTCAGTGGCTGAACTATAAATGCGTACTTTAGCTACGTTGATGCCGGCGTTCCAAAATACGGTATTTTCATTGGCCCAGTGCGCAGCAACATCGTTAATTAAGATGCCTGTTGGAAGTAAGGTCGGTTCGGTATATACATCACTGATACCTGATAATGTCCAAGTCATGCGATCGCCGCTTAAATCAGCTTGATGGTCGATGCCACCTAAGTCTTTATCATCACCTTTATGGATAATAAAGTTAGCACAGTCGCCATAATCTGCTTTTAAATTGATAAGCCAGTAAGCGCCATAATTTGGATCTAGCCCTGTTTGTGCTTGCCCTGTTGCCCAGTCAGTATCGGCGTTGGCATAAGCGTCACAAGTCTCGTTGTTCCATAAATGTATGATCCAATCGCTGTAAGTTGCGTCTGCGCGGTTATAGAAAATGACTAACTCGTTATCCCCTGCAGTAACCATTGGCGCTGGTAATCCCGCTGTAGCAATATCAAAGGTCAGGCTAGCAGTCGCACTAGCATTACTCGGGTCGGTAACGGTCAAGCTTGCCTGATAGTTTCCTGCGCCCGATGAGGTCACGGTTGTTGATGTATTGTTTGCACAATCAGCGATGGTCACTGTTGTTAAGCCATTGCCTGGAGATAATTGACAAGATAATGCATCGCCGTCACTATCGGTAACAGACCATGAATAAACGATTTCATTAGGTGATGACTCAATAATTTCATGGCTGAAACTCGTCATAGTTGGCGCATTGTTCACCTTGTCAGGTGTCTTAACTTTATCACCACCATCACTGCTTCCACCGCCACAGGCACTTAATGCGGTGGTGACCGTTGCTATTAGGGCAACCTTTTTAAATTGAATTATTGTCATCTTATCACTCTTAGGTTTATGCAATATTTATCTGTTGTACATTTGAGCTACACTAGATAAATATTATTTTTAATTATTCCTTCATACTAAAGAGTCGACTGGTTAATGAATAGCCATTACATACGTATTCAAGACAGATTTATGACCTTTTATTTACTGTTTAGCGACGTTTTGTTGACGATTGATAAGGGAGTTATAGGCATAAAAAAACCGTGATAAATCACGGTTTTTACAACGAGATGTATTTACTACACCAATAGTAAGTTTGTTTGATTAGTTGGTTTTCTCAGTAATCGTTAACATAGGTCTTAATGGGTTAATTGCGTTCAATGTAAAGACATAAGTCGCTTCTTTAGTTACATCAAAAGTAATATCAGCACCGGGTAATGTTAAGGTTTTTGCTTCACCGGCGGTTAAGATATTATCATCAACAACACCGCCAACCGTAGAGTCTTCTTCCCAATCAGCAGAGGCAATTTTAAAATTATAGCTACGAACGGGTAATAACGTTTCTATTGTATAAATACCTGCAGTATAAGTTAGTATATAAGCCTCTTCGGTAGCCCATCCATTCATGTCGCCTTTAAGGTACATAGTACGTTCTTGGTAAGGGGCTGGCGCTTCGGTTACTGTTAATTTAGGCGCGGTGAAATCAGTCGCATCTAAAGTGAAGGTTAATATTTTATTTTCAGTCACTTCAATGGCAATATTATCTTCACCCGGTAAGGTTAATAATTTTTCTTCACCGATAACAACATCACCTTCGCCAGCAAAAGCACCCATAGTAGAATCGTTTTCCCAGCCATCTGACGCTATTTTAAAGCCATACTTTTTAGTGTTATCAATCAATGCATTTACCACGTAAGTGGTGTCGGTAAGTGCAAAGTCAAAGTTAGGTGTAGTTGACCAATCGTTCATGTCACCTTTTAAATACAAAGTGCGACCTGAATAAGGTACTGCATTCTCAATCGTTAATATTGGGGCACCTTTATTGGTGGCATCAAGTATAAATCGATAAGTACCCGCTGCAGCGGCAGTGAAATTAATGTTTTGAGCAACATCTTCACCAAAAACTAATGTGGTGGCGGTATCAAGTGGCACAACGGCACCTTCGGTGGCAATACCGAAATTAGTCGCATCAGTCCAGTTAGCATCAGCCACTTTAAAGGCATAGTCTTGCATTTCTAATGGATGTAAAGAGGTGTAGATATTTTCACCTTTATATACCATAGGAAGGGCATTAGCCCATTCGTTCATGTCGCCTTTAACATAAAGTACTTTGTCATAAGCAACTTCAATAACGGTTAACGTTGGTGCTTCAGTATCTGAAATATCTAAAATGAACTGGTAGTTACCGTTGTTAGGAATGGTAAGGCTAATGTTTTTACCTAGCTCTTCACTGGCAATCAATGTTTTACTTTCGCCAAGTATGACTGTTTCATCACCTTCACTTGCGCCAAAGGCATTGATAACATTCCAATCTGCATCAGCAACTTTGAAATCATAAGCTGTCGCTGAGCCTGTAACTGCTAGTGCCATGGTGTAGACACCTTTAGAGTAAACAAATTTATTGCTGTCGTCTGTGGTTTCCCAGTCAATGAGGCCGCGTAAATAAAGTTCAGCTGCGCCATCAACAATAGTTGGCACTGCATTAGGGTCGGTTACACACTCGTCACCCGCTTCATTAGCAATAAGTGGCGCTTCACACTCTAAAGGTGCTGGTGTTGAGCCACCAGGAACAACTAAAGAGGCAAACGTTCGTGGGAACGGAAAAATAGTGGTTTCTTTTTCTAGTAAGAACAATTCACCGGTATTAACTGTGCTTATATCAACAAGAATATCATCTTCACCTGAAAATTTAACTGAACCAATAGCATCGTAAACAATAAAGTTAATACAATTAGGTGGATCGATAGTATTCATTACCCAATAGGCGCCAAAATTATCATCAATACCTGTCCACGCTAATGAAGAGCCCCAAGGAGTGGTCCCTTCAGGACGATCAAAATCTGCATAGGAGTTACAGTCAGCGTTATTCCAAGCGTGTAAACCGGCAAGGTTATAATCTATCGCACTGCCATCAGTTGGTGTTTCAAATTGAAAATAAATAACTAATTCGTTTGCCGCTGGTGTGTAAGCTGGCACGGGCATAGTGATACCGTTAGAGCCATTAATCCATGCCTCTTTGCTCATTTCACAAAGTTGAGTATCAGGGTTGGCAACTTCAGGGTAATTACAGGGGGTAATAACTAATTCACATGCATTACCCATTTCGTTAATTGTTTCTGGTGACTTACACCAAAGAGGGGATTCAGTAACAGCATTACTTTCATCACTTCCTCCACAGCCTGCTAATACACTAACCAATACGGCTAACGTAGCAAACGATAATTGTTTCATATAACCAGTCATAAATGACATCTCCACTTAAATGTTGATAAGGTGCTAAGCCGTTATGTATATAGCAAACTTAGTACGTTGTTTTTATTTTAATAATTGTTATTGCTTTATATTGTTACTGTCACGTAATCAAAAAACGGTCTTAATCATCCATTAAAAAGTAGCTTCAGGTTATGTTGAATCTAATTTCATCATCCTTTCACTAGGGAACGATGTTATGCCGCGTTGACTATAAAACCTAATGCTGATGTTATGAATACGTATTCAAAGACTTGCAGTAATCTGCTTTTATTCTGACTTTTATTTTTTAATGCTATGTAATCAAAGGAAATAACGAGTTTGTTTGCTTTCTAAAACCATATTATTACTAAAGTTCACTGATGGGTAATCGGTTGTAACTGTGTAAAAAATGATTACTATGAAGTTGTCACCGTAAATCTTGAAACATAAATAGATAGGGAATATCTCATAAAAATAATTGACTCCAACTCGCTGTGCGTTATCTACCATAGTGCAAGTGTAAGTAGGGGCTTCTCGATAATACATATTATTAGGAATATGAAACAATGAACAAATTCAAGCCAAATATATTAACACTCAGCTTAATAGCTGCGGGTTTATCATTTGCTAGTGTTCCCAGTTTTGCTCAAGATGCTCAAGAAGAAGTAAAAGCGCAAACTGTTAACGTTAACAAACCAAAAACATTAGAAGAAAAAGAAAATGCAGTAGAAGTTATTGAAGTTAGAGGTTTTAGAGGCAGTATTATTAAGTCTTTAAACACTAAACGTTTTTCAGACACTGTCGTTGATGCGATATCAGCTGACGACATTGGCGGTTTACCCGATGTATCTATAGCCGACTCTTTAACACGCTTGCCAGGTGTTACCTCAGTACGAATCGATGGCCAATCAAGCGAGCTGAATATTCGTGGTTTATCAGGTGGCTTTGTATTTTCAACATTAAATGGTCGTGAACAAGTTTCAACAGCAGGTGGACGCTCAGTTCAGTTTGATCAATTTCCTTCAGAATTAATTAAGCAAGCGCAAGTGTATAAATCACAAAAAGCGTCGCTTATAGAAGGCGGTATTGCTGGTACTATTGAACTAGAAACCGCTAATGCACTAGATAATGAAAAAGAAACTAGTTTTCGTTTTTCTGCTCACGGAAATTGGAATGATGCCGCTGCTGGCAATGAAGATTCTGCTGACTTTGGTCGCCGCTTAACTGCTTCTTATCAAGCCAAATTCTTAGATGACACGCTTGGTCTTTCATTGGGTTACGCCGGTATGTTTCAGCCTACTGTGTCGAGCCGTTTCGTAAACTATCAATTTGACGACCGAGATTTATCAGAAACATATGATGGCGGTCCAGAAAGTCTATTAGTTTCATCTGGCTTTGAAGTTAATGAACGTGGTGGTGAAGATAGTCGTGATGCTTTTGTTTTAGCGTTAAATTGGGAACCTCGTGATGATTTACGTTTCCAATTTGATGGTTTTCATTCAAAGTTTGACTCAGAAAAATGGGATCGTGGTTTACGTATATCAGGTATAAACAACATTGCCAGCCCAGGACAGTCTTTACTCTTAACCGATCCGCTTATTGCTAACGGCGCACTTATCGGTGGTACCATTGCTCGTAATCCTAATGGTGATGCCATTGCGCCACCTTATAAAGGTTCTGATCGTAGCTTAAATATTCAAACACAAGCCGATGATAATACGACGAACAGTGAATTAAGCTCATTTGGTTTAAAGGGTGAATGGGAAATTAATGATGATTTATTAATGACCGTCGATTTTGCCCACTCTCATGGTAAAGAGACCAGTAAAGATCAAGTTATGCGTATGGCTTATTTTAAAGACTCTAGCGCAGCAACCCCTATTATTGATAACGACATCATCTTTAGCTATAAACTTAATGGCTTAGAAAACCCTGATTTAGCCTTTAACCAAGACTTTACCGATACCGACCACATGATGGTAACCAGTGCAGAGTCTTACCCAAGTATTGAGTCTAATGAATCAAATGCTGTACGTGTTGATTTCGCTTACCAACTTGAAAGTGACATCTTTAGTTCAGTTGAATTTGGTGCCCGTTTATCGGAGCGTGAATATGAATTGGGCCGTGGTCGTTTCTTATATGGTACTACCGACGCAAATATGCGTAATGGTCAATACATTACTTATTCAGGTACCGATGAGGAAGGTAACCCAATAGAAACAGAACGTTTTGCTCCTTTTCCGTTATCCAATGAAAATTCCACAGTAACGAGTATTAACGGTGACTTACCGGGTATGCCGAGTTTCTTAGCGGTTAATAACAACGATATTTTAAATGTTTGGATCCCAAATGTTGATCGTACGCCAGTACGTGACTGGAATCATAGCTGGACAATGACTCAAAATAATATTGTCGAAGAAGAAGTTACCGCAGCTTACGTACAATTAAACCTAAACGCTGAACTGTTTGGTTTACCGTTAAGCGGCAATGTAGGTCTTCGCTATGTTGGCTCTAAACAAAGCAGCACAGGTTTAGTCAATGTGGGAGCGGGTAATGGTGATGTAATTTATGATGATGTTGGCGGTACAAGCGACGAATTCCGCCGTGAAACAGTCAGCGAAAGTTACCATGATTTACTGCCATCTTTAAATTTGAATATTCAATTATCTGAAGACGACCAATTACGTTTTGCTTACTCAAAAGTTATGTCACGTCCAGATATGCCATCAATGGCTAACAGCGGTAACTTTAGGTTTAATTCAGCGGATGACGGTCGAAACTATATTGATTTAGACAGTTCAACTAGCCCGTCAATACGTCCGTTTTATGCAGATCAAATCGATATTTCTTATGAGCATTATTTCTCTGAAACCGATGGTGCGTTTGTTTTTGCTATTTGGAACAAAGACATTGAAAACATGCCAGGTACAACCACAGATAAGAATTTTGATTATCAGGCTAACGGTATTGCTGTACCAGCAATACCTGACAACAAGACACATGCTGAGTTCGATAGCGAGACAGGAGAGCCCATTGGCGAACCACTCGTTTGGGAAAATGGCACTTATTCACACGCCGCTAATAACGCAGAGGCGGGTTATATTCGTGGTATTGAAATTGGATATACGCAAACTTTTACCTTTTTACCTGATATGTGGAAAGGCTTAGGCGCTAACATCAATTTTTCTTACACCGAAAGTGAAATCGAACGTCCGTCAAATGTACCAGGTGAAGATGGTCAGCCAGGTCCAATCGAAGGTTTATCACCACGCGTATTTAGTGCAACACTTTTTTATGATTACGAAGATTTGTTCACCGCACGTGTTAGTGCGCGTCATCGCGCAGAATACTTGAGTCGTCAAATTGCGATCGGTGATTCACAATCAGCGTATTTCCAAGAAGAAACGATTATTTCTGCACAAATGTCGTATAACTTTACTGATAATCTACAAGGAGTCGTTTCTGTTGATAACTTAACAGACGAACCGAATATTTCTTACTTTGGTGATACTTCACGTACCGGAACAATTCAGTACTTTGGTCGCACGGTTTACTTTGGTATTAATTATTCAATGTAAATGAAAACTAAAGAAGGTGTGGTTGAATCCACACCTTTTTTATTTGTCGATAGTCATGGTAATTTTTTAAGCAGTAAAAATTAATGATAAATTCAGCCTACCCAGATAAAACAGCAGAAAGCACTTCCCCAAAAAAACTTAATATGGTGATTTTAGGTGGTGGTACTGCAGGTTGGATGACCGCTAATTTAATGGCTAAAAAGTGGCAAAACTACCCCGTTTCAATAACGTTAATTGAATCTCCTTCGCTTGGTGTTATTGGTGTTGGTGAAGGCTCTACACCACAATTAAAAAGTTTCTTTGACAAAATAGGTGTAACCGAAAAACAGTGGATGCCGCAATGCAATGCGACCTATAAAAATGGCATATTATTCAATGGCTGGTCAACACGAGTAGGTTTTGAAAGTTATTTTCATCCTTTTACTTCGCTTATCGATGCCCATACGGCTCCTGCCTTTGTCTATAACACTCACTATCGTCGTAAAGGCTTTAACGTCGATTGTCATCCCGATCGTTTCTTTTTGTCTGCACAATTAGCTAAACAAAAAAAATCTGCGGTTGGCGAATATAATTTTCCTTTCGATATTGGCTATGGCTATCACTTTGATGCCATTTTATTGGGGAAGTTTTTAGGAAAAGTTGCGCAGAAAAAAGGTGTTAAGCATATTTTGGCGCAAGTTGATGAGGTAAACGTAAATGATGCTGGCGACATTCAATCGTTAACACTTGATAACGGCGAGGTCATTGCCGGTGATTTTTTTGTTGATTGCTCAGGCTTTAACAGCCTACTTTTACAAAAAACATTAAAAGTACCTTTTATCAGTTTTAAAGATAACTTATTTAATGACAGTGCTGTGACCATCTCTGTAGCAAGAGATGAAAACGCTCAGCAAGGTCTTAACTCACAAACTATTGCTACTGCGATGAAATGTGGTTGGGCGTGGGATATTCCGCTAACTAACCGCACTGGAAATGGCTATGTTTATAGTTCGAAGCACTGCACTGGCGAACAAGCAGAGCTTGAGTTACGAGAAAAACTTTCATTGGTCGATGAAGCCATTGACGTTCGTCACTTAAAAATGAAAGTAGGGCGAGTTAAACAACATTGGCACAAAAACTGTGTCGCTATTGGCCTGTCGCAAGGCTTTATTGAGCCCCTTGAAGCGACTGCTTTACATTTTGTCCAAGAGAGTATTGAAGGTTTTATTGATGATTTTTCTCTTGGTGAATACAGCAATATTTATCAAGATAGATTTAATGAAAAAATGAATCATCGTTTTGATGGCATCCGCGATTATATTGTCGCTCATTATCGCTTAAGTTCGCGTGACGACACCGAGTACTGGCGAAAAAATAGCATAAATCCCAATATTTCTAACAATTTAAAGAAAATAGTACAGTGCTGGGTCGCGGGTGATGATTTAAACAAAGCCTTAGTTCAACCGGGTATGGTGAGTTTTTACCCGCCAGTTTCTTGGCATGCTATCCTTGCTGGTTACGGTATTTTTCCTGAGTTGTCACAAGACAAACGACTCGCCGAAAAATTTGGCGAGCAGGCTCTTGATGCAGCACATAAATATGACTTAGCGCATATAGACCAGTTTATTCAACGCTGTTCAGTAAATTTTGCTGATCACCAACAGTTTATTAATGACAAGCTCATTAATAAATAAAGTTATTGATAGGTATTCACATGAAAAACACGCGATCATCACTTTACGCTTTCCCCTTGCTTTTCTTATTAAGTTTCACACTTACTGCGCTATCAGGTTGTGGTGGTGGAAGCGCGAGTAACGATAAGCCTGTTGAGAAAACAGGTGTTGAAGCACCTGTTTTAATTGGGCCACAAGTTGCGGGTATTGCTGCAAAGGTTACCGAGCTGGCTGCCATTGGCAGCGCTAGTCATCAGTGCCATGGCGTTGAAAATAGTGCGCAATCATTACAGTTTTCGGAAATCTCTCAACAAGCGGGTATTACCTTTAGCCATTCAATGCCCGATGGTGATGGCGTATTAGGTATGTCTGGTGGTGTGGCTGCAGGTGATTTTGACAATGATGGCTGGGTAGATTTATACGCGATAGGTGGTGAAGGGCAAGCCAATGTTTTATTAAAAAATCAAGGTGATGGTACCTTTACTGACCGAGCTAGCTTTTCAGGTGTTGCTCAAAAAAATAAAGGCAGTGGTCCTGCTTTTGGTGATTTTAATGGTGACGGCTTATTAGATTTATTTGTTGGTGGTGTCGGTGGCGATGCGGCAAAGCTTTATGTTAATCAAGGAAATGAACAATACCTAGACATTACTGAAAGCTCAGGTCTGGTACTGCCGGGTAATAATTTTTCAGGCACTTGGGCTGACTACGATAAAGATGGTGACCTTGATTTGTTTGTTCCTCATTGGACCGAAGAACGTAGCGGTTACTTTGCCTATTTTTGGCGGAATAATGGCGATTCAACCTTTTCAGATGTCACCTTTGAAGCCGGTATAAAAAATACCAGTAATGCCGATAAAACCTTAACCGCAACATTCTCTGATATTAATAACGATGGTTGGGTTGACCTACTCTTAGTGACAGATTATGCGCAAACCCGTCTTTACAAAAACAATAAAGATGGCACGTTTACCGATATCACTGACCATGAAGTGATAACAGATAATACCGGCATGGGCTCAGCAGTAGCTGACTACGACAATGATGGCGACTTAGACTGGTTTGTTAGCGCAATATCTTATCGAGACGAACCGGCAAAGTTAGGTTGGCTGTCTCCGGGCAATCGCTTTTATCAGAATCAGGGCGATGGCACTTTTCTTGATAAAACAGACGAGCTTGGTGTTCGTCATAGCTCTTGGGCATGGGCGACTTGTTTTAGTGATTTTAATAACGATGGCTTACAAGATTTATTTGTTGTTAATGGTATGTATGGCGAAAATATTGAAAAAATGTTTTTAGACGACCCTTCTCGACTCTTTCTTGCTAATGGCGATGGTACTTTTAAAGAGTCATCCATCGATGTCGGTATTGATGACAAGTCGATGGGGCGAGGCTTAGTATGTTTTGATTATGACAAAGACGGTGATCAAGATATTTATATTGCTAACCATGATGAGCCACCTAAGTTGTTTTGTAATAATGGCGGCAGTAAGACGGGGCAGAATAACTTTATCAATATCAAATTGGTTGATGCAACCAGTAATTCACAGGCCCTAGGGGCAAGGATATATGTCAGTAGTGGTGATATTCGTCAAATGCGGGAATTAAAATCAGGAACAAATTATGTCTCACAAAATCCGGTTGAAGCACACTTTGGTTTAGGTAAATCGTCAATAATAACCCGTATACGTGTTGTGTGGCCTGATGGCGAAGAGTCAGTGATCACTCAAGTAGCGGTCAATAAATTTGTAACTATCGAGCGTATTTAGACGCTATTGACTAATTATTTAGTCGCGAGCCAATCATTGTTAGAATCAAAATAAGTATAAAAATAATAAGTAGACCTCATGATTAAGTCGAGCAAAATGAAAATAATAAAAAAAATTATCCTGCCACTCATGTTAAGCCCATTATTATTAACGGCTTGTGGTGGTTCAAGTTCAAGCAGTAAAAATGAAGTGATTGTTGCCGCGCCAATAACAATAACACCTGAGCGAAGTGGACAGTCAGTTGCAAGACAGTGGAATGAAGTTTTACTGCATGCAATACGAAATGACTATGCGCGCCCTACAGTACATGCTCGAAATTTATTTCATATTTCATCAGCAATGTTCGACGCTTGGTCTGTTTATCGCCCGCAAGTGAAGCCTTTTTTATGGGGCAATAATGTTGCTGGGTTTAATTGTCTTGCACAAGCCGTTGATTTGCCAATCGACATTATTCCTTTTCAAGAGCAAGCGATAAGTTTCGCCAGTTATAAAATGATCAAACATCGTTTTCGCTTATCACCTGGAGCCAATAATATTATTGCCACAGCCGATGCTTTAATGACGCGCTTAGGCTTTGATGTTGATGATACTTCTGTAGACTATGCTAATGGTTCAGCTGCAGCTCTTGGTAATGCTATCGCCCAATGCTATATCAATTTTGGCTTACAAGATGGCGCTAACGAACAACAATTTTACAGTAATCGCCATTACCAATCGGTTAACCCTGTGTTAGCTTTGGGAACTGGCCAGTCGGGTAACCCTACTATTGTTGACTTAAATCGCTGGCAACCCCTCTCTATTCAGGGATATATTGATCAAGCAGGAAACCCTGTTGACGATATGCCTGAATTTCTAAGCCCAGAATGGGGACAAGTTGTTCCATTTTCTTTATCTGCAAATGACAAAACTGTTTTTACCCGTGATGGATTTGACTATCAGGTTTATCATGATCCAGGGATGCCGCCGTTAATAGGTTCAGATACAGCGGATTTATATAAGTGGGGCTTTTCGTTAGTCGCGATATGGTCAGCTCATTTAGATGAGAACGATGGTGTTGAATGGGATATATCGCCAAAAAGTATCGGTAACATTAATAGCTTTCCAACAACTTTTTCTCAATATAATGAGTTTTATAATCAACTTAACGGTGGAGATACTAGTGCCGGTTATACCCTTAACCCAGTAACTAGCCAACCTTACCAAGAGCAGATAGTGCCTCGTGGTGACTATGGCCGAGTACTCGCCGAGTTCTGGGCAGACGGTCCTGAATCTGAAACACCGCCGGGTCACTGGTTTGTCATCCTAAATACCGTTAGCGACCATAATTTACTTGAAAAACGTTGGGCGGGTACTGGCGAAATATTAGGTCATTTAGAATGGGATATAAAAAGCTACTTTGCCATGGGGGGCACTATGCATGACGCGGCAATCGCAGCTTGGGGAATCAAGGGGCGCTACGATTATATTCGACCTGTTTCAGCCATTCGTGCAATGGCCGACCTAGGACAAAGTAGCGATGAGCAGTTACCTTCTTATCACCTTAACGGAATTCTTCTTGTTGATGGTTACATCGAACTTGTTGGAGCGAACGATGCATTAGCAGGGGACAATAAGCAAAATGTTGGAAAAATTAAAATTTATGGCTGGAAAGGCCCCGATTACATTAACAACCCCGCTACTGATAAAGCCGGTGTTGATTGGATCTTAGCTGAGAATTGGTGGCCTTATCAGCGTCCTTCTTTTGTAACCCCACCTTTTGCCGGTTATGTATCTGGGCATTCTACTTATTCTAGAGCCGCTGCCGAATTAATGACCGCAATGACAGGTTCACGATACTTCCCTGGCGGAATGAGCGAATTTGACGTCGTTGCCAATGAGTTTTTAGTTTTTGAACAAGGGCCAAGTGTCAATATGACCCTGCAATGGGCGACTTATCAAGATGCTTCTGATCAATGTAGTCTGTCACGTATTTGGGGAGGTATTCATCCACCTGCCGATGATATTACCGGTCGCTTAATTGGTGAGAAAATAGGTAAAAATAGTTTTGAATTTGTACAAGACTATTTTAATCAATAACCTTTAATGCGACTGCAAATAATAAAAAGAGAATAATAAAAAATGTTGGCCATTCAAAAAAACCTTAGTAAATCTTTCTATATGCTATTGAGCCTACCCGCAACAGCGATGGGGTTTGCTTTATCAGTACAGATATCAGCGCTTAGCTGGATATTAACTACTCAATACGGTCTTGATATTCATCAGGTTGGCTTAGTGTGGGCCGCAGGACCTATTGCGGGGATTTTAGGACAAGTTATAGTTGGTATTATTAGTGATAATGTTTGGTTTTGGAATGGCCGTCGCCGTCCGTTTATCCTCATCGGTGGTGTGTTAGCCGCTATGATGTTATTGGCTTTACCCAATATTGATATTGTTTCTTCATCACTTGGCATCTCAGGATTGCTCGGCGTAGCGATTGCTGTTGCGTTAACCTTAGATTTATCGATAAATATTAGTTTTAATCCAACACGTGCCATTATCGCGGATGTAACCCCTGAAGGTGATGCTCGCACTAAAGGTTATACCTGGATGCAAACGGTATCAGGCTCTTTTGGTGTATTGGCTTATGCGGTTGGTGCTACGTGGGGGAACTTTATACTTATTTATTTAGGCGCAGGATTAGTGTTTTTTCTATCAATATTAGCACCTTTTTTTATTAGTGAGCCCAAAGAATTATTAGTAAGTCAACGCGATGTTGTTCAAGAGAAAGTTTCGTTTACAATGGTATTGATGAATATAAAACCCTTGTGGGGCTTCATTATTTACGATATTTATGCGATGGCTTTACAAATATCAGGTATAAAAACCGATCATTACTGGGCTGAAGTTATTGCGGCAATCATTACCTTGTATTTTGTTGTTATTACTTTATTTGCTAAAGAGAGTCGCAGTGATAATAGCATTGGTTTTAGAAAAGTATTAGCCGCTCATTCCTTCAGTTGGATTGGCGTACAAACGATGTTTGTTTTTATTATTGCTTTTCTTCAAGACAAAATGCCAAGTTTGTCAGACGATGATTTAGGCAAAGTTATCGCGATGAGTTTTCTTATTTTAAGTGCAGTGTCTGCTTTATTACCGGCATTTGTGCTTGAACCGATCGCTAAAAAAATAGGACGAGTCAAAACCCATACCTATTGCATCGCCAGTATGGCTGTTGGTTATGGATTAGTCGTCATGTTTGGAGATGTAAAAGAAGTGCTTTACTTACTTATGGCGCTATTAGGAATTGGTTGGTCTGCTATTATTAGTTTACCGTTTGCCATTATGTCTGAAAAGGTTGAACAGTCTCGTATGGGCTTATATATGGGCCTATTCAACTTGTCTGTTGTATTACCACAGTTGTTAGTCAGCTTAGCGATTGGTTTATTCATCAGTAAAGTTGCCGATAAAAGTGTAGTGTTTCAAATTAGTGCTATTGCACTCGCTATTTCAGCGTTGGCTTGGACGAAAGTACAGGAACATTCAAAAGCTTAATTCAGACAAAGATAAGCTTATAAAACGATAAGTATTAAAAGACTTATCGTTTTTTGTATCGATTTAATAACAGCAATTAAAGATTCTTTTCGTTTAATTATTAGCCCTCTATAGACAAGTGCCCCCAATTTAAATTATAAAATGTGCAACGTTATACTTTAGGAATTAAGATGAAATTTTTTCAACCGCTAGCTTTATTATTTTTTTGCTCTGTAATGGCTTTTAATGTTCGTGCCGATATTAATGAAAATACCACCATTAACGACATTCATCAGCAAATGCAAAGTAAACAATTAACCAGCGAACAATTGGTGCAATTCTATTTAAAACGCATTGCGACATATGATGACAAAGGAATGACGCTAAATTCAGTGGTGCAATTAAATAAAAATGCCCTCAAGCAAGCTAAAGCACTTGACCTTTATTTCCTTAAAAATGGCTTTAAAGGCAGCTTGCATGGTATTCCTATTCTGCTTAAAGACAATATAGATACTACTGATGGTATGGCAAACACAGCAGGTTCAACTGCTTTAGCCAATAATTTTCCAGATGATGATGCTTTTTTGGTTAAGCAACTCAAAGAAGCTGGCGCGATTATCTTAGGAAAAACCAATCTAAGTGAATGGGCAAACTTTCGCTCAACTGCTTCATCAAGTGGTTGGAGCGGTTTATATGGACAAAGTAAAAACCCTTACGATATAACAACTAGTCCTTGTGGCTCTAGTTCAGGTTCTGGTATTGCTGCAGCGGCTCACTTTGCTACGGTAACAATTGGTACTGAAACTGATGGTTCAGTGACTTGTCCAGCGGCAATAAATGGTGTTGTTGGAATAAAACCAACCTTAGGTACCGTTAGCCGCGACGGTATTATCCCCATTGCGCATAGCCAAGATACAGCGGGTCCTATGGCGAGGAATGTAACCGATGCGGTTATTTTGTTAGCGGCAATGGTAAAAGCAGACCCAAGTGATCAAGATGTAATGTCTTCAACGATAGATTACCTCTCACACTTAAAGCTTGATGGTCTTAAAGGTAAGCGTATCGGTATTGCTCGAAATCTAATGGGTTATCATCAAGGGCTAGACAATGTTTTTAGTCAGGCAGTGCAAGACCTTAAAAGCCAAGGTGCGGTGATCGTAGACGACGTTAATTTTGAAAACAAAGATCAGTGGGGCGATGCTGAATTTGAAGTGCTGCTTTATGAATTTAAAGACGAGCTCAATAAGTATCTTTCAAAAACAGCACCAGGCATGCCCAAATCACTCAGTGAAATGATTGAATTCAATAAAATAAATGCTGATGTTGAAATGAAATATTTTGGACAAGAAATATTTTTGATGGCACAAGCTAAAGGGGATATTACTGATAAAGTTTATCTTGATGCACTCGCTAAAGCGAAACGTTTAACACAACAAGCAGGTATTGATGCGTTACTTGAAAAGCACAATCTTGATATGATTATTGCCCCAACTACAGGACCCGCGTGGAAAATTGATTGGGTTAATGGCGACCATTATTTAGGTGCTGCATCTTCTGCTGCGGCAATATCAGGTTACCCTCATATTACGCTACCTATGGGCTATGTACATGGCTTACCTGTTGGGTTATCAATGTTTTCTGGCAAGTTACAAGAAGGTATCTTGATTGAAGCTGCTTTTGGTTATGAACAAGCGACTCAACATCGCGTTGCGCCAAAACTACAGTAATTATCTCTGGTAAATTAATAACAAATAGATGAAGTAAATAATGCAAATGTACGGTCTATATTTTTAGTACAAACATTTACTTCATCTAAGAGTTTAAAATTATGGTTGATAACAAAAAATATATACCTGTCATTGTCACTTTGCTTTTCTCGATGCTTTTTATTAATAACGCTTTTGCCGAGCAGACTTCAATAAACGTTGGGCCTAAAGTGGGTGATAAAGCACCGGCTTTAACAGTAACAGATATAAAAAAATCAGTGGTTAACATTACTGACCTAACCGCGGAAAAAGGATTGATCATCTTATTTTTTCGTTCAGCTGACTGGTGTCCCTTTTGTAAACGCCACTTAATTGAATTCAATGAATATGCTGATAAATTTAAAGCGTTAGGTTACGGTGTTGCTGCTATTTCTTATGACAGTACTGACATCTTAAATGGTTTCTCTAAAGCGCATCAATTAACCTATCCTTTGTTGTCAGATCAAGCGGCGGCGACGGTAAAAGCCTATGGTATTCTCAATAAAGATTACCAAATGGGCGATGATAATTATGGTATTCCTTATCCTGGTGTTGTGATTATTAACCCCGCAGGGACTATCGATTATAAATACTTTTTTGAAGGTTATCGCAAGCGTGTAAAGTTTGTCGATTTATACCAGCAGTTAAGTACCATCAAATAAGCGATAGATTTTCATAGTATTAAGCCTCTACTTTTTAAAATTTAAGAAATAGAGGCTAAACAATAATAAATAGATAATAATTGAAAAAAATGTTTACTTTCACGTTTAAGCTGTTTATAGTTGTTTTGTTAATTATCCCCCTCTCGTTTATTTAACCTATTATCCCTTGTTATTAGTACTTGTGATAATCAATGTTATGTCTTTCCCTTTCACAGTCAGTCATCACTCAAATTACTAAGCCTAAATTGTTGTCTGAGGTTATCAAGATCCATTATTTCTTGATCAGATATTTATAAATATCTAAACGTTTTCACACAGTAATATGGCTTTTATTATTAATGCGCAGCAGCGCAAATTAAAGAGTTTTATTATGTCTTATACATATAAAGGAATGATTTATTCAATTAAATCACCTATTAATTTCATTTCAGTTAACAAACATAATGTTGTTGTTAACGATCAAAATGGTACTAAGTTAATCAAGTTTGGCAATAACACCGATTCTAAATGTTTTTTAGAATGGATATACCAAGCTTAATAACAAGATAAACCCTCAATTCAACACCATGAATTGAGGGAATGATTAAAGTCGAATCTTAGCGGTATAACCACTAAGCTTCGGCTAAATTGCTACTTTTACTTCACTTCAATTATTCACTCCCCTGATTTATCCGATTTGGCTAATCTAGCTACAAGATTTTTTGCAATTTCTTTCAAGATTTATTAAATTATATTTATCTACAATATCAATAAATGATTAAGTTATCCTATGTTACGATTTTGATGCTAGGGTGTTTTACTTAGCTATTCTCTAGCCGATGGCTTCGTTAACTGATATTAATAAAGATTAAGTTAACGAATTAAGACAAAGGAACAGCATAAATGAACAGTGTTAAGCATGATGGTCTCGACTTTATCCCTTCAAAGGTTGTCTGCATTGGCCGAAATTACGTCGAGCATATTGAAGAACTAAACAATGAAGTTCCCGCAGAGCCGGTCGTTTTTATTAAGCCTAACTCCGCCATCTCTAATGAGATAGAAAACCATCAATCTGATGAAATACACTATGAAGGTGAGATCAGTTTTATTATTAAGAACAATAAAATCTCTGGTATAGGCTTTGGCTTAGATCTGACAAAAAGAAAACTTCAAAATGTACTTAAATCAAAAGGTCTACCTTGGGAGCGAGCTAAAGCTTTTGATAAATCGGCCGTATTTAGCAACTTTGTTAACTGTGATGGTGATTATAAAAGTTATAAGATGGAGTTATTTATAGATAACCTTCTTATACAATTCGCTAATTACCCACTGATGATTAACAAACCTGAAATGTTAATCACTGATATACAAAGTTTCTTAACCCTTGAAGATGGAGATATTATTATGACTGGCACGCCTAAAGGTGTGGGCATTATCAATTCGGGGCAGTTATTTACCGCTAAAATATATAAAAATGAAGAAATTATTATTGAACAATCTTGGCTTGTTCAATAACTTTACAGGCGCTAGATAAAAAGGGCCATTAAACTTAGCGTGTCAGTATTATTACCTGTTTTATAACCTTAGTTAAAATTAAGTAAAATGCACGTTTTATGAAATTAATTCAGCAAGAATATGCGAGATAATGATCATCGTTAACTTAATTTTATCAAGCACTTAAGTTACAAGTACCCGTAATGCACTTAAAGACTATATACCTTTGTCGAGGGGGTGGGGCATAGGCTAAATACAAGCGTGTTATAGCTCTAATTGATAAATTTAGCCTTTGTGTGATAAAAATATTATTAGTGCTTTATTTTTTTGTCAAACTTGTAACCTTTATCTTGTGTGTAACATCTAAAATAGTATCGAGAGTTAACGGGGAATCCCTTTGATCGCGTTAATCTAATCATTTCCCTATAACTGAAGACTTTATGAACAATGAACCACTAAAAAAACCTTATTCAGACTTACGCCTTGCTGCTATGGCGCCTAATACATTGTTGGGAACACTGCTGAAAATTACCGGGCCTTTTTGGGATAAGTTATTAGGGATAAGTAAACTGCGCAGGGTTTATGAGTCTTGTGAATTATCTGGATTAAACAAACAAGAATTTTCACAAAAATTACTCGATGGTTTAGGTGTTCAGGTTTCTGGTGTTGATGGTGTTTTGGCAAAAATACCGCAACGTGGCCGTTGTATTATTGTCTGTAACCATCCTTATGGCATGATTGAAGGGGTTATTGTTGCGCACTTATTAACCGAAGTTCGTGCTGATACTAAGGTCATGGCAAACGTCGGTTTAACAATATTTAAAGAAATTAAAGATTACTTTATCTTTGCTAATCCACTAAAGCCTAAAGCTTTGATCAATGGCTTAGCAATAAAACAATGTTTTCGACATCTCGAAAAAGATGGCTTGTTAGTCATATTTCCTGCAGGGCGTGTTTCTTTTTTTCAAGCGGATAAACAACGAATTGCCGATGCTGATTGGAATCGACTCGCAATTAAGCTTGCCACAAAAACAGACTCGCCTATCTTACCTGTTTTTATATCAGGTGCTAATAGCAAGCTTTTTCATAATATGGGTAGAGTTTATTATCGTTTTCGACTACTAATGTTAGCGCATGAAATGTTTAAATTACAAGCACATAACATCGCTTTAAAAACCAATAATCTGCTCACCATAAAGCAACTTAATGAATTTAATGGTACTAAAAGAATGAATGATTTTGTCCGCTTACAATGCTATTTAAATGATGATAACTATTTTAGCCCTTGGCTTGAGCATGAGCAAAGAACATCATTTGAAGCGGTTATTCCTATGGTGGATAAAAAATTAATGAAAAAAGAGCTTGCTCAACTGCCTGAAATACAACACTTATTAGATTTTAAGTCATTTTCTGTCTATTATGGTTATCAACAACAAATTCCGCATTGTGTAGAAGAAATCACTCGATTACGAGAAATAACGTTTAGAACTTTAGATGAAGGGAGTGGTGAAGCGTGCGATACCGATAAATTTGATGCAACGTACATGCATTTATTTATTTTTGATCATAAAAATGAAGAGATTATTGGTGCCTATCGAATAGGACAGACCGACCTTTTACAAAACAATGGCGATGTATCACAACTTTATCTTGCGCAAATGTTTGATTTTGCGCCTGAGTTTATTAATCAACAACAACCTTGTTTAGAAATGGGCCGCTCATTTATCATTGCTGCGCACCAAAACAGTTTTCATGGCTTATTGTTATTATGGAAAGGCATTGGCGCTTTTGTCTGTCAAAACCCACATTACCGAACATTGTATGGCACGGTATCATTAAGTAAACTATATGATCCTCGCTCAGTTGCCTTAATTGATGAAATTATGGTGACAGATAAAGAGGGCGTTAGCGCTAAAAAATCCTTTGCCGGGCAACTTCATCCAGAAGTAAAAGACTTTATTAGTGCAGCACCTGTCTCGTTAAATCAGTTGTCGGCCTTAGTGATGGGCATCGAAGAAGACGGTAAAGATGTCCCGGTATTATTGAAACAATATTATAAGTTAGGGGCTAAATTTCATTGCACGGGCATAGATGTTAATTTCAATGACACGCCAGGCTTGTTGCTTAGTGTTAATTTACCAGCTGCACCTGACAAGCTATTAAAACTTTATTTAGGTTCATCTAAAACCGCGTATATAAATTATGATAAAAGTGATGAGCTAAGTGCCATTTGAGAATAATAAATATTAAGCGAATTCAATACTCTCTTCTTTTGGAGACAAAACTGTGTGAGATTTTTGTACAACATTATCAAAGTACTCAAAACAAATTTCACTTTCTTTAGCGAAATGATTTTTTATTGATAAGTGAGAGATGCTGACTGTTCTCGCATCTTCTCTTTGCATATTAACCGCATACTTACCGTCTTTTTCTGTTGAAAAATGAAAGTCTTTGTGTTGATTTGATAATGATTCGTTACCATTAACGGACTGTTCAAAGCGATATTTTCTCATTTGGCTGACATCAATAAAATCAAGACTTGATGATGTTATTGGTAAGTCAGCCTTACCATCTACGCTTACCTCAATAAGTTGTTTACCATTCCACTTTACGCAGTGAATTTTGGGTTTTTGAATCGATAAATCTTCAGGAAATATGCACAGTTGAAAAGGTTGGAAAACCTTTAGGTCCATAGTTTCTAATTGCTTAATAACACTCGTTTGGTTTTGCAGTAAAGAAAGAATAAGTTGCCCACGACTGATCACGTTATCGTGATTATTTGTGGGTGCTTGGTAATTATTTAATAAAGCGAGTGATAAGCCTTTTTTGCTGACAGCTATCCAGGTACCAGCACCAACAGGGTCTACAGGATAAATAGCGCCATTTATTGGATAATATTTAGGGGGTGTAGCTAACAAGCGAGAACGTTGTTCATCACGATTGAAAAATAATTCATAACCATTATCATTGAGTAAATACGTTAAGGTACACATTTAATTAACCACAGATAAAAGTTTGTTTTTACTTTTTACATCAGTAGGTTGTTCATTACACTCTCTTAAAAAAGTTGCAGTAGCAGGCGCTAAGCCAAAGTCTTGGGGTAACTCGGTTGCTTGTAGCGCATTTTTTTGAACAAAAGTTATCTGGGCAATCATCGCATAGTGATGAACAGCATGGCTGCCGACAAAAACTAATTCTCTAGCAACAGAGGTTTGTAGTTTTTGCACATTTTTATTGGTTACCGAGACTTCTGTCGCTAATGTTATCGCTTGATTGAGTTCGTCTTCGGACATGCCTTGAATCCAATTCGCTATTTCATTTAATTTAGCGATAGCAAGTTCAGGAGACAACTCTATTTGGCCACCACGCACCCTAAGATCATAGTTAATCAAGTTATTTTCAATACCTGACATTATTGCTAAATAATGATCAATAATATGTCGCATATGAGTGCCTGCAGAGCTGATAAAGTTAGGCTGAACGATTTGCGTATAATTTTTTTTAGAGACAGTATTAAGATACAACTGACCTTGTTCAATAATTTCCAATTGACTGATGATCATTCTTTTTAAATTTCCAATAGTAGAATTAATAAAATGAACTATTTAGACGTTCGACTCTTTAAGATAGCTTGTATAAGATCTTCTGGGACCTCAGGGCTCTGCTCCGCGCTAATAAACCCTGCTTGAGAAAGACGAATGGCTTTTTTGTAGCCCTCTAAATAATCTCTGCATTCTGGGCACATACTTAAGTGCAGTTTAAATTTAAAGCTTTCAATGTAAGATAAATTACCGTCATGAAAATCATATAGAAAGTTGTCAACCTCTTCGCAGGTCAACATACCTGGCATGTGCTGGGTTATTAATCGTTTAATCATTAACATATCAGTTTACCTTCCAATTTTTTTCTGCGCTCTTTATGTCTTCCTGTTCTAAAATAGCTTTTAAAAGTAACCTAGCTCGGTGTAATTGAGTTTTCACTGAAGCTTCAGATATTGCTAAAATTTCAGCCGTTTCTTTGGTACTTAGTTCTTGGATGTCTCTAAGCAGTAAAACGTTACAATATTTTTCAGGAAGTTGGTAAATAATATTATTAAGCGATAATTTTGTTTCACCTTTTTCAAATAGCATTTCAATATTATTATTTAGGTTATCGTTTAAGCTATGGCCTAAACTATCGGCAAATTGCGTACGCTCTCCATAGTCATTGTATTGCTGATAAAATGTTTCTATTGAAGTGGTGTTTTGCCTTTTTCTTTGTCGAAGCATCATTAGCGCTTCATTTACCGTAATACGGTGCAGCCAAGTCGACAGGTTTGAATTTTTTTTAAAGGATGTGATGTTGTTAAAAACTTGAATAAAGGCTTTTTGTAAGCACTCTTGTGCATCGTCATCAGTGGAAAAAAAACGCCATGCAAGGGTATACATTTTTGCGCTGTATTGGCGTACTAATGCCTCGTAAGCGAAAGCATTATTATTGATCAGCCCCTCAACTAGTTCATCTTCTTTATCAATATCTTGGCTTAAAGTAGCGGAAGATTGTTTTTTCAAAAAAGTTGTAACCTTTTTAATTTTAGCGCATCTACTAACTAAGTTAACGAATAATTAATTGAAAATCACTCTTTAATTTTAAGGCTGTTTTTTTAGTGTCATTTTTGATAAAGAATAAACATTGAAAACACAGTTAATAGGCCTTAGCCTTGTTAAATAAAACTAAAAAATTGATGGTTAGTCCTACTCTTTTTAAGGATGTATTTAGTACCAGTATTTTGAGGGCGGCTACTAAAAAAAGTGCAGGTTTGAATGATTTGTTAACACTTAACGAAGCTTAGAGTTAGCGTTTACATTTCTGATGGTATCACTAGCAACAGCCCCCTTTTTTCTGTCATTAATGTTCACGAGAATAGTCGCAGCCGTTACGGTACATTGGGATGATGGCTGGTAAGCGATAACAGACTCAAGTGCACTTTTACCCATGAAAGAATTATTGACCTCTGATAAGTTAGTTATCGTAAAAGAAGTACTACAAAGCACATTTATTATGCGAGGACTTTAACTATTAATAGATAAAAAGTGTTAACAGGAAAAATTGTTTACGGGTACCTAATTACTGTAATTGAGTTAAAAGATAAGATGCTCTACTTTGTCTCTATTGCGTAATATAAAGCATTGTTATTGAGTCGTCATAATTCCCAATAACTTACTTTTGCATTTCATGGCTTGCATAAATTTTTTCTATTGAGCCATTTTGTTTTAATTCTTTGATCACTTTATTTACCACATCTTTTAGTGACTTGTCTTTAAAAGCCATATTAGAGTAGGTAAAGGGCCATAAATAATGTACGGTAAAATTGTTACGGGCTATGCTCGCTTCATCACTATAATATTTATTCTTTAAATCATACCAAAATATGTTGATATCACCGACTCTAATCACCTTTTCTCCAGAAAGCATCAGTAGAGTGGTATCTTTAGGGTGGGCATGCTCTGAATATTTTGTATTTTCTTTTGCTATATTCTTAAATTGTTCACCAAGCAGCTCTGTGGCTCCTTGGTATGCGGCAATAGACTTTCCTTGCAAGTCACTTATATTATTAATAATTAACTGAGCTGACTTTTTCGAAACTGCTACATCTCTAAAGCGAAACACTGGCTCTGATAAGTAGGCTTTTACTTTTGAACTGGGAAAAATATTAGAAGCAACATCAATTGACTTACCATAGTTAATTTCATGTAATATCCGGTTATTACTCATGGGGATGTATTGCACTTCATATTGTGGCAGCTCTTTGAATATTTCATCAATGATTTCAACAAATAAGCCTCGTGTGCCTTTTTCAATAAAATAAGGAGGAAAGTTACCGACACCCACTTTTATGACTTGCTGCGCCGTTGACACCGTTGAGAATAAAAGTAGATAGGTAAAAAGTAGGCCACTTAATATTTTTGACATGAATATAACACCACAACTAATTGTTCATTGATTAAGAGTGTAGTTAAATAATAGTAAATAAGGTAATTTAAATCTGTTGATATTATTAATCTTTTATTAATAGATTACAGCAAGTTTTAGGCTTTTAGTTGGCGGTGAATCATAATCGCGTGCATCATACTAAGCCGCGTTTATTCTCTTAATCGCGCGATCTGCTACCGACATCATTCAGTGATTTCTTATCAACTAAAATAAACTCGCTATTTAGTCTGCCATTACCCTATAAAGCTTAGCTATAACAGCGTAGGATAACACTACTTTAGATAAAAACTTAGGTTTGCACTTCAGGTGCACTAACATAAATAATTATGCAACTAACAGCAAAAGCATCACTTACTAACGCTTTACTTATTTCTATTTGCACACCGCAGTTTAAAGGTGATGAAGCAACAGAATCACTTGCAGAGCTTGCGCGCTTAGTGACAACGCTTGGTTTCAAAGTCGTTGGCACTCAGTCTCAAAAGCAGAGTTCGACTAAGAAAGTTAATGTACTGGGCTTGGGAAAATTAGCAGAAATAGCTCACCTTACGGGTAACCAGGGTGTCGTTGAAGGCTTGAATGACGCTGATGATTTACTCGATGAAACTGACATCTCTGCTGTACCTTCAGATATTCCATCAGAAAACCTGCCCTTTGGTTGTGCAGATGTCGTAGTCTTTGATTGTGACTTAAGTCCATCTCAACTGCGTAACGTCGAAAATCAGTTAGGTGTAGAGGTGTTTGATCGCACCGGTATTATTATTGAAATATTTAGTCGTCATGCCCGTACTAAAACAGCAAAGCTACAAGTTGAAATTGCTCGTCTTAATTATGTAGCACCACGACTTCGTGAAACATCATGTGGTGATAAAGAACGTCAGATGGGTAAAGGTGCTGGTGAAACAACGCTTGAACTTAACCGCCGAGCAGTACGCGACCAATTAGCCGATCTTAAACGCGAGTTAGTCAGTGTTCAACATGAAATGAAAGGCCGACGTACTCAACGTTCTGAGCTTTTTTGTGTGGCATTGGTGGGGTATACCAATGCGGGTAAATCATCAATGATGCGAGCGATTACCGGTAGCGACGTTGTTGGTGAAAACAAACTTTTTGCAACGCTTGATACCACCGTTCGTGCACTATACCCAGCCACACAACCACGGATATTAGTGTCAGACACGGTAGGGTTTATTAAAAAGTTACCGCATGATTTGGTTGCCTCATTCCATTCAACCTTAGCTGAAGCTCATGATGCTTCGTTGCTCTTATATGTGGTTGATGCTTCTGATGCTTCCTTTCGTTCACAACTCGATGTTGTGCACGAAGTACTGGCAGAAGTGGGTGTTGAAGACAGTAAAAAATTACTGGTACTCAACAAATCTGATCAACTTAGTATTGAGCAACAACAAGCTCTGATGGAAGAGTTTCCTGATGCTATGATCACCTCTACTCGAAATTCTCTTGATATCACTAAGCTGCATAAATATATTGTTAACGCAGCGCAGGACGATATGATTGAAGATGAGATTATTATTCCTTATACCGCGAAAGGTATCATAGGTGAAATTCGATCGAGCATGAGTGTTACTAAGGAAGATTATGAGTATAGTCACATTAAACTTACAGTACGCTCAAACGCGATTGATTTAGAGAGATTAAAAAAGCGCATGCAGAACTTATAAAGTGATGGCTGTTCTGTTCATTAATTTGAGCCATTTCTCTGGTGAACTTGGTGATTTATTGCTGAGTCATTGATTTTCTAGCATTATACACGGATAAATATTTAAAAAATCTAAGGTTTTACGAATGTATCAGTATGGTGTTTGAAGGTTAATTCATTTGAGTTATATCAATCAAGTAACCATTGGCTCTATACTGATTTTATTTTCGAGCCACTTTATCTGTGTGGCTTCATGGTCACGTTTAAAAGCATAGTTTTTATTGGCGACTTCAATATTTACACCTGAAAGTATTGACTGATATGCTGCTAGCTCAAAAGCCTCTAAATGCTCATTGATATTATTCGATTTTTCTAGCCATTCTTTATTGAGTTTACCTAATAAGTATAAGTGCTTCTTTAATGCATGGGTAATACGGTCTATCTGTTTAGTATTTTTGTTATCTAGGTCCTTAGTCTTTTGTAATAATTTATATATTCTAGGTAAGCGCCTAATTATTTTATAGTTTACTTCATCTGCACTTATTCTTAATTCTTCGACAGTATTGGGCCAATAATTGAAATTTAAATAGGTAATTGCTCCAGAGGCTGAGCCAAGAGTGCCTATATGAACAGAACCTCCTGTGAGTACTCGAGTACCAAACAACTTTCCATCCGCTTTGCCATTAGCGATATTACCCACCCATAAATCACCCTCAACAGTAATTTGGCTATGAGAAATATATTGTGTAATGCAAATATCTTTTTTACAACAAATGTCGACATATTGTGCAAATTGCGCGCTAATATCTCCATCTGCTTTGATCACTGTACTGTTTTTTAACTGATTTTTTTTTGATATTTGTCGACCAATAATGCCCAGTGCAATTGATATGTTACCGCCAGCAGAAATTGAGGCGGTTTCAACTAACCCACCAATAACAATGTCTTCAGTGGCGGATAATTGCATACCTTCACAAACATTGCCTTGCACATAAATAGAGCCATCAAAACGAATGTTTCCGGTGCCAACATCTATATTTTCAATTTCTAGTAACTTGTGCACCGCGACACTATTATCTAAATATTTTGGCATACCATCAATATCAGCAACAATAATGTTATTGTTTTCATCTAAAAAAGACGAACCTTCAGACTCCTCTAGAAAACATGTTTCACCTGGTAATGCATCTATAGCCGTTCCGGTTACATCAAAGCCTTTAACACCATCGGTTGGTGGTATTAGCTTAGCTAATTTTTTACCTGCTTTTACATGAACTAAATTACCTAATTCACGCATATCTACATTGCCATTTTCGAGTTTTTTAGGACACCTAATTTGCTTTGCGGGGTCATCGACTAAATATTTTATGTAACCATCCTTTCCATTTCTGCTCATTTTTCCTTTTGCTATTTCGGTAGATATACTTTTACCTCCTTGAAGTAGCCGCCCCTCTTTTATAATATTGATGAGGTTTTCTTTGATGATACCCTTGGTTATATTGTTTTCTTTTAATACATTAATAACATCAGCATTTTCAATAGCCTTACCACCATAAGCTGCGGTAAACTGTAATGTAGCTGACATATTTTCAGGGCCCAACGTGATATTTAAATTCGCATCAACAGCATTTGCTATGATTGAACTTGTACCTGTCGCCGTTTTGGATTCATCACTCTCATCACTTTTAGCCACTTCTGCTAATAATAGCTCCATCGCCCCATCAATCAGTAAAAAAGTAGAATATGTAGATAATTTAAATGTTGTTTGTAGTTTTTTTAAGTTAGCTTTGGGCTGTCCTTTAACAGGCGTGATGGTCATTAATAAATCGTTATCTTCGTTTTGAAGTGTTAATTTTATATCACACATATATTTTTCATTTATTTTGACTGTATTAATATCAATTTTTATCATTAAAATTGAGGTTAATTGCTAATACATAAAGTGTTTACGGTTATTACTATAATATTGTTTATCATTTGAATACTAATAAATTCAGTTTATTCAGTTTATTCAGTTTATTCATTGAATTTATTTTATT